>QIJM01000003.1 GCA_003232445.1 Paraglaciecola arctica | reverse complement strand
TATGTGGTACTGCAATTATCCGTTGGGTAAAAACCATACGGTTTACCACATGTAGTATCGCCAATTAATATGACTTCAACATCAATGCCTCGCAGGCCATTTATAACCGCCTCGCTAGCCGAACAAGTATTGTCTGTCGCCAGAATAAACACTCGGGTCAAATCAACAGATGGCAAAGTATTATTAGTAAATTGACTGGTAGTCCAATCAATTTCTCTGGTGTAAAAGGGTGTTGGCCGCAGTGTGTTGCCTGTTACTGGATCTACGTTAGGGTATTTATCATTGAATTGTAGCGTTTCAAAAGTTTGATTGTTGGTTTGTGCACTGCCCGCTACCATATAAGCGACTTGTGAGGCCATCGCTAATAAACCTCCGCCGTTATAACGTAGGTCAATAATCAGTTCAGTGACACCTTGGTCAACAAATTGCTGAAATCCGTCAATCAGACTGGCTTGTCCTGCTCGGATGAATGAATTGAACTGCATATAGCCCATTCTGCCCGCATCTGTGTCTATCACTTTAACGTTTTGCACGGGTTGCAACTCAATATTGGCTGAGGTCAAGTTGATATCTAACACGTCGTTTTCAGCTTCATCGGAAAATACAAAGTTAAAGGTCTGCCCCGCATCAGATGGGAACAACGCAGGGTCAACGTCAGCCGGAGCAGTTGCGTTAACAAAATCAATGCCATCAATTGTCTTCAGTTCGTAACCTCTGCTAACACTGGCGATGGCAGCTGGTGAACTAGGTTCGGTGTAACGCACAATTGCACGTCGGGGTGAACTTGCACTAACAAATTCCCAACTAATACCATACCCAGAGGTAACTCCGCTTTGTACGCGTAAGTTGTATTTTTCTGTTGACTGAGAAAAATGGAAATTATCTTTAAACGATCCGGATGCTGTGAGTTCGTTGGTTTTGAGTTGACTAAAATAATCAGCAACAGAAAAAGGTGAAGGGTCGTTATCATCTACCTCGCTGTACCAAAGGTAAGTATCGTTAGTCCAAGAGCGTAACCACATTTTTTCATGCATGGCAGTGCCTTGAGAATCCAAGAATGTATCGCCGTTACTATCAGGGGCTGTTCTTGGAACGGCACATAGGTTTTTATAAACTGAATCATCAGAAAATTGCCCAGCTATCCAATCTGGTTCAATAGAACTAGGTATTGGTGGCACACCTGTTGTACTGCCCCCGCAAGCAAAAAGTAAAAGGCTAATAACAGTAACGAGAGTGGACAATATATTTTGATTCATAATTACATTTTTTTAATCGACGTGATTTTTTACCGGTTAGATTTTGTTTAGGAGCACTTAAGGAAAAGCTAAATGATCACCAATACATATCAAGACAGGTCAACGTCATGATTAGTTCCATACGTCAAAGTCTTGGTTTAAGTTGCAGACTTATATTTAATTGCAGAATTTGCCAATTGAGTGCCAATCAAAGACAACACACAGTATGCGGTAAAATAATAAAACCCTTCCCCAGTTGCAGACAAAGTTTGAG
>QIJM01000496.1 GCA_003232445.1 Paraglaciecola arctica | reverse complement strand
AAGACTACAACAGTCACCTTCGCTCACTTTTGACGAAACATTAACATCTCTTTTTTCTTGATATGGCCAATAAGTCACCAACATTAAAAAAACCAAAAGACCATACTTAGTTCTGATCTTTTTTACATGAAATTCATAGCCTTATATAAATTATAAGGTCAATTGTCAAAATATAATTGACCTTATACTGTATGACGCCTAGTATATTGCTATGCAACACAGTATGTGTCACATAGTAGTTACCGCATAGTAAACAAAAACGTCTTATTTGGAACAAAAAATGTCTAAAGAAAGAATACATAAATTGAGACTAGAACTGCGCCGTGGTGTGCTTATTTTGGCTGTGCTTGGCTCGAGTAAAATACCTCAATATGGTTATTCATTGCGCAAACACTTAAATGGTGCGGGAATTGATATTGATGAAGGCACTCTGTATCCGCTTATTCGCCGACTCGCCGACCAAGAGCTACTAGATAGTGAATGGAAGCATGCAGAGGGGCGCGAGAGACGCTATTACCAGCTATCGAGTAAAGGGAGTGAGGTGCTTACGCAACTCACCACTGATTGGCAACAAATGAACAATAGCTTAACTAAAATTTTAGCTTTGGAGGAAAACTAGAATGGAGATATTTACAAGCAGTAAAGTGGGCTTTGCCTAAAGCCAAACAAGACGAAATTACGCGCGAGTTACGAGCTAATTTATTAGATGAAATAGACGCAAGAAAGAATAGCGGTGACACCTCGGTTGACGATCAAACCGTTTCTGACGTTTTGCGTCAACATGGTCATCCACAGAAAGTTGCACAGCAATTTGCACCTCAATACCCTTTGGTCGCGAGTGAAGACATGCCTTTATATAAAAGCGTGATGGGCTATGCAATGATCATATTGTTCTTATTTGCATTGATAATGGGCGGCAATCACCTAATTGAAGAGCAAAGTGTTAATGCCTTTGCGTACTTATTTATCGTCCTTGGCAATTTTATGGAAAACATTGGGTTTGTTTTGATTATTGTTACCTTGAGTTTTTATTACGCAGGTAAAACAGGTGAATTAAATAAGTGGCGCTATGATAAATGGTCTCCTGAGACATTACCAAAAACAAATGCGCAACGAATAGAGCGTTCTGACTCTATATCTGAAGTCACAAGCTCTGTTTTTGGACTGTTGATATTATGGACCCCATTATGGATGAGCCAAGAAGTATCCGACAAACTCATTCTAGCGTTTGCTCCCGAGATGCTTCATTGGAGAATGATACTGACGGTTATTACTGGGTATTCCTTACTTTCTGCTTTGTACCGCCTATTTAAAAAATACTGGACCAAAACCTCGATGGGCATCTATATTGTTGAGTATTTTATATACATTGCAGGCTTTCTATATTTATCGGGCTTACCACCATTAGTCGTGGTTAATAATCCACAAGCGTCAGAGTTAACGCCCATAGTCAACATAGCATTCAATTATGGTTGGTTTTTTGGTGCCTTTGTTCTTGCATTAATAACGGCATCGCTTATTAGAAAATGGTGGAAACTTTAATCACCCACCGGTCTCTGATTGGCAAGTCA
>QIJM01000662.1 GCA_003232445.1 Paraglaciecola arctica | reverse complement strand
TTGAACTCATTGCTCGCTCAGGTGATGGGCAATATATACCCTGTATGCCAGCTATCATTATGGCTAAAAAGCTTGTCAACAATGAAATAAACCATACGGGTGCACAAGCGTGTGTTGGTTGCATAACACTTGCTGAATATTTAGGTGCATTGAGTCAACTTGACATTGAAACGAACTATTGCTGGGTTTAGCGAAACCATCAAATAAGCTCCTTTGCTGTAGCAAATCACTGGTGCAATATAGGTTTAATGGGTATCGCATAGTACATAACTGAATTTTCGGATACTGCGTCAAATTCATCAGTATAAATTTCCAAGTCAGGGCCAGATGTATGCTGCCGATCTGATTTGAGCAGCCAGCTTGAGTAAATGTAATTAACCGTGTCAGCAATCGCGAGCTTTTCTTCGTGGCAAAACCGGTGATTGTTCAAAAGTAAAGTGCGCTTGTCTTTCATTGCTCGTTTTATTGATGTGCTTTATTACTGCTACATCACTGTCATGGATGCTTTATCGTCTAAAGGCTGAAGTTCGTGTAGGATAGTTCTGATGAAGTGCCTGCCCTGCCTGGGATCTGCTTGGGCTTCATCTGGACTCTGCCTGATTTGCTAATTAAGAGAAAGTAGTTATGAAGAAGTTTTACATTGTAACGATATTGATAGCCGCATTATTTGGCTGTACAAACCCCGGCGATATCATTACTATGGAAGGTGATAAGCCACAGTATGTCGAGGCAGTAGTTCAGGCAAACGGAAAAATTGTATTTGTAGGAAGCAAAACACAAGCAGATAAAAGCTATAACAACGCGCAGCAACATAATCTAAAAGGCAAAACAATGTTGCCGGGGTTTATTGATGCGCATTCACATTTTGCGAATTTTGGTTTACAGGCAGTTGGAGCGCAAATTTTACCACCACCCGATGCGGGTGCTAATAATATACCTGCCTTGATTGAGATTTTAAAGCAATGGGGAACGCCAGAGAACATTGCCCTCACAGGTTGGATTTTTGGTATGGGCTTTGATGACTCTGTTTTAGAAGAGAACAGATTTCCTACTAAAGATGATTTAGATAAAGTTTCTACTGAGCACCCTGTTTTTTTAATTCATATTTCCGGGCATTTTGCAGCGGTGAATTCTAAAGGATTAAAGCTTCTTGATATTACTTCTGCTACCGAAGACCCTAAAGGTGGGAAAATTAGACGCATGCCTGGTACAAACGAACCTAACGGCGTTTTAGAGGAGTTAGCCGCCATTCCACACATGCTAAAAGTGCTGCAACCTAAAAGTAATGAAATCGCTAATAAATTTTTCACAGCAGGCCAAGACATGGCGCTATCGTATGGTTACACCACAGCTCAAGAGGGCCGAGCTATGGAAAATCAGGAAATGCTGATAACAGCGGCAGAGAACAATTTTTTCAAGATTGATGTGAACAGCTATATTGATTACACCTTTATGGATAAATACATGGGCTCTAAATGGGATAGCAAAAACTATGTAAACCACTATAGAATTGCGGGTGTAAAGCTAACCTTAGATGGTTCTCCTCAAGGAAGAACAGCCTGGAGAACAGTGCCTTACCTACTGCCGCCGGATGGTGCCGATGATGGTTATTTAGGTTACCCTGCTATACCAAAGGATAAAGATGTAGAAGCTATTTATGCAAAGGCTTTTGAGAATAATTGGCAAATATTAACGCATGCCAATGGCGAT
>QIJM01000113.1 GCA_003232445.1 Paraglaciecola arctica | reverse complement strand
CCTTGGGCTATACATGTTTTGGCCACATGGTAATTTTGTGACTGAAATGGTCCCGAGGTATGAATAACTATGTCTGGGTTTATATTTGCGAAGGCGGCTGGGAAGTTCATGTTTATATCGAGTGCTATAGTTTCAGGTTTGTTGATGGCTTCTAGTTCTGAGGCAAGTTGCTCAGCTTTTTGGGATGATCTTCCGGCGATAATAACTTGAATATTTTTTTCCAGTGTAAGCATTGTGGAGATAACGCTGCCAAAATTTCCATATCCTCCAATAATTAAAACGCGCTTGGTCAAAGCGCCTTCTCAACATAAAAACGACCTTTGTATTCATGTAGTTTTCCCCACCAGGGGTGAGTTATCTGAGTGAGCATGTCGAAGCTGTTGTCATCAATAGCAGTTTCTTCGCCATATCCTTTGCCTATTATGGAGGTTAAAGGTAAAGGGATAAAGTAACCAAAAAGATGTAAGGCGTAACCCCGATGCTTAAGCACTACTTTTTGTCCATCCCAAAGATAGAGCATTTTCCAACAGAAACCGAAACGCATGATCTCGACAACTTCATTGTTTTTAATTTGAATCATACGGGATTGGAAAGCATAGGGTTTGGAGTTTTTGAAAGTAAAAACCCGATTAAAGTGATATGCCTCGGTATTTATATCGCTATCGCTTTGAAAATGAACCGTAACAGGAACATTCTTTTCATTGTGGACCGGTATTTGCCCCATAAGCTTCATAAGTGGGGATAGCAGTTTGAATATTCCGGCACTCATTACATCAAGATTACCGACTACAGTCACAGTATCATCTGAATACGGGCGATTGGCGTAATGCTTACGGATGGCGGGAGGTAATTCGCTCCAAGAGTCACCAAATATACTTTCAAAAATGGGTAAGTGTTTCATAGTGCTTAGAATATCATTAAAACCTCAGAGCCAAAGGCACAAATCAAGTAATACTCCGGTTTTAAAGACCTAGCACAACAACCCAATGCAAGACAGTCCCCCCCCATATGCCTTGCAGTGGCAGGGTTCATGTGTGCTTGTTTAGCACACAAAAGCCTATTGTTATAAACCACCAGAGCTAGTCTTGGATAATCAACGCTTAGGCGCAGTTTGATTAGCGCCGTTTTGATCTAATGTTAAGCTCACAACTTCTTTGCTTTCTTCTCTGCTAAAAGTTAGTTGAGCATCCACTGCCTTATAAAAGAACTTGTCTTTGTCATAGGCAACGACAGGCAACCATGTTTGACCACTAAGCTTTACCATTAATTGTCCATTTTCGACCTTTACCTGGAAATCTACCCTAGGTGCCAGTTCAAATCTACCGGTATAAGTACTTAATAAAACTTCATCGACTTTGATCTCAGTAAAGCTTTGAATGCTCGTATCTTCGGCTATTCTAGGCGCGGGTCAATCGCTGACATTTTACCGTAGGTATGCAACTTTACAGTGTCACCCTTTACGCTGGCTACTACTATGCCCATGAGATCACCAGAACTCAACCGCTCTTGTATCCATTGTTCCGGTTTTTCAGGTAGTGTATTTGCCCATGTCAATTTTGTAAGTAACAAGCTAAGTAAAACAAATTTCCATAAGTACTGCATAAACTACTATCTCCATGAATAGGTATTTGGTTTGAGTTCCACAAACGAATACTAACATCAGCCTTCATCCGCTCTAATACTAACTCATTTATAGGAATAGGGCGGTCGTTAAGACCCAGAAGGGTTGTTCTTTAACCCGTTCTTTTGAGTAA
>QIJM01000600.1 GCA_003232445.1 Paraglaciecola arctica | reverse complement strand
TTTGGGCTTTATTTTGTTCTGGCATTTCGCCAATCATAAATATGCCTGCTTGTTGCACTTCGCATAGAAACGCCGTTTCTTCGGCTATTTTAGCAGTCACAGTGACAGACAAAATAACTTCAAATAGGTTTTCACCTAGTGGGTTGCTCTTTGTATCTAAGTCTAACTGTACTTCTGGCTTCCACTCTTTTTGAAACATGGCAGGTGAGTTAGGTGTTTCAAAAGAAATGTCTTTAATATAAATTCTTTGAATTTGAAACTGCGGGACTTGAGCCGCTTCTGGCTTTGCTGCAGCTTCGTTTGGTTGGTTGTCTTCAGCCATGGTACTTCCTTTAATTGAGTTGTTTATTACCTAGTCAGCCAATAAACTGTCTAGTTGGTTTTTTGCTTCTAATGCAAACAAGTCGTCGCAACCGCCTACATGATGAGCTTTGATAAAAATTTGTGGAACAGTCGATTTACCTTTTGCTCGTTCGATCATTGTGCTGCGTAATTCGGGCATAACATCGATTTCAATTTCATTAAAGCTTACTTCTTTTTTGGTCAACAAAGCCTTTGCTCGATGGCAGTACGGGCAATGACCTTTAGTATAAATATCAATTTTACTCATATTTATTTCCTGCAAATTATTTGGTGATCGGTAGGTTTGCACCTTGCCAAGCATTGATGCCACCTTTCAACGTCACAACATTTTCAAATCCGGCTTTAAGCATTTGAGATGCAGTGCGTTTTGACGTCATGCCCATGGCACAGACAACAATAATGGGTTTGTCTTTAGATTTTTCAAGGGCTGTAAAGTCACCTTTGGTAACTAACTCAGCTTTGATTTGTTTAGAGCCTAAAATATGACCTTTTTTAAACTCCACAACAGGGCGAATGTCCAAAATATAGGCATCCTCTTTGTTCATTAACAAAGTTGCTTCATGGGTGCTTAATTCTTTTAATGATGAAAGCTGGCTTGCCACTGTGGTGTATATCAGTGCCGCTAAAAGTGCAGCGAACAAACCAGATAATATATAATGATTAGTGATAAATTCTACCATTTGATCCATAACAGGTGACCCTTAGAGGTGAATAACTTAAACAAAGTATATAGATTTTGTGTGCAGAAACTAGCCCTAGGGCGGATTCATCCATGTAACAAAGAATAACTTATTGTTATCCATTTGGTTTTTAGAATGATTTAGCCGTGACGTACATTGCGAGTAAGGATAACATTAGCTCATTATTAAGAAACTAAGTTATGTAAATACAATGACAACCACCCTAGTATGCAATCACGACATTACTGAATACTTTTATCGATAAGGGCTGAATAATGAGTCAAACCAAAAAGACCTCCGCATTGATTATTTTAGACGGTTGGGGTCATCGTGAAGAACAAGATAGCAATGCAATCGCTCATGCTAATACGCCTGTTTTAGATGGTTTGTGTGATACCTGCCCCAACACCTTAATATCTGGTTCAGGGTTAGACGTAGGGTTACCTCCGGGTCAGATGGGTAACTCTGAAGTAGGTCATGTTAATCTAGGTG
>QIJM01000538.1 GCA_003232445.1 Paraglaciecola arctica | reverse complement strand
TAAATGTTCAGAAATATGCTCCACGGCCATAGGACAGACTTCTTTAAACACCTTGCGTCCCTCTTGATGAAAGAGTTTATCTTCAGCAAAGGGGTCAACGTCATTAGCACGGCTAACATAACCGAAATTTGAACGAATATTGTTGGAATATTCTGTCACAGCTTTCGTACTGAGTATTTCAAACACATGTTCTGCACTGGCTGTTTCTACACTTTCAACCACCATTGCGGTCGCCACATCACCAAAAATAAAATGACTATCACGATCACAATAATTGATTTGCGGGGAAGTCAACTCAGGATTAATGACCAGCACTGTTCTAGCGGTGCCAGCGGTAATCATTTCATAGGCACGATGCAAAGCAAACGTCGCAGCAGAACATGCCACCAGCATATCAAAGGCAAATCCTTTAATCCCTAGGGCACCTTGCACTTCAATGGCTAAAGCAGGATAAGAACGCTGGGTATAAGCACAAGACACAATCACGGCGTCAATGTCTTCAGGGGTTTTATTTGCCGCTTTTAACGCATCTTTGGCCGCATATATTGCCATTTCCGCTTGATCCGATAATTCATCTTCAGAGCGCTCTGGAATATTCGGCCGCATTCTATCAATGTCTAAAATGCCATCTTTAATATAAACATAGCGGCTACGAATACCGGACGCTTTTTCAATAAATTCAGCACTTGAAAGGGGTTTAGGCTCAAGTTCACCTTGTTCAATTGCTTTTAGATGCTGTTGGTTAAACTGCTCGGCATAAGCGTTGTATGCTACCACCAGTTCTTCATTGCTAATACTGTGAGCGGGTTTCCATAAACCAGAACCGCTAATCACTACAGAAGATGTCATGTAAAGTCCTAACTAAAGCATAATGAGCCAAATAATAAATGCTACATGGCCGAGATCTAGTTAGCTTATCGGTTTGTCATAAAAAAGTCAGCTTGAAGCTGACTTTTTACTTTAATAAGTTTGCGGCTTATTTAAAATAGATAAGTATTCGCAGCCATTAACAATTTGTCTTTGTTTGATTTCCCTGTCACACAAGCTTGTATATCTTTGTGTTTGAATACGTAAACCTTATCGTGTGAACCAATCAGCTGTCATTATCTGCATCGACAAAGTCGGATAATATGAAAGTCACATTTTCTTCATCTGACAAAGACCGAAATAAACACTTTTTGCATTAAATCCAAAGCATCTTCATTTTTTGAAAGTTATTTTAATAATTAACGCATCAATGTAGGAATTGGAATTAACGGAGCGACTAACCCAGCCAAATGACGAAACAGTCTGACTCGTGTTGTACCGCTGCGCCAAACCATACCGATTTCGCGATAGGCCATATCCTCAGCAGGCATAGAAACTAAAGGCATGGTGCTTAATATATGATTTTTAATGGCCAACTCAGGCATAAAAGTGAAGCCTAATTTGCTATTGGCAAGTTGCACTAAGGTATACAAACTACTGGCAGCCAATGAACTCACTTGTTCCCTATGTTTTAAACCACAAGCGCTAACAGCGTGCCCCGTCATGCAATGCTCTTGGTGCAACAAAAAAACACTTTCTTTGGGCAAATCAGACACATCAAACGGCACAGATAAGGTTTCGACCAAATCACTATGGGCGATTAAATGAAAGGGATCATGACCTAAGACTAATTGTTTACAACCGGGCGTATCCATCGGCAAGGCTAAAATAAGTAAATCTAAGCCGCCCTCATTTAGCTGAGTCAACAAGTTAGCCGTGGTGTCTTCTTGCAGCTGAAGCGTGATGTCAGGGAGATGTTGTTTGACTTTGCCAATCAAGCCTTCAAAAACAAAAGGCGCAATAGTAGGGATCACCCCTATTTTGAGTTTACCTGCTTGCCAGTTCCCAGCACTTTGCGCGAAGTCGACTAATTCTTTCACATCAGTTAATAAAGCCTTGCTGCGCTCAACTAGCTCTAAACCCAAAGGCGTAAACACAAAAGTTTTATGATCTCGCTCTAACAACTGAGATCCAAACTGCTCCTCAAGGTTTTGTATTGCAGTGCTCAGTGTCGACTGACTAACATGACAATGCTGCGCTGCGCGGTGAAAATGTTGCTCAAGGTGTTTAAGGTTAGGCCATTTCATGATTCACCATCTATAAAAACGATTAAAAATAAGATTTTAGATTAATTTTAAAGATAATAAAACACTTTACACTTTTCGCCACTTTCAATGTTTGAGCCACACGGGTAATAAACAATTGATTAATGGCATCAAGACAGCAACCTAATGCATCATCGTTTATCTGCTTAGGCTCGATCCCTGGCGCAATCAGTCGCTCAAGCGGCTTGTCTTCAAAGTATTCGCACATATGCAACGTACGGCCAGTGAAGCTTAACCCATTGCTGGTTTATCATTTGAATTTGCACTCCAATAGATTAGTACAACTCACCTTTTGCTACCTAACCCACGCGCTTCATGGCACAGATTTTATTGCCCGAAGGATCTCGAAGATAAGCTAAATATAGCTTCATCGAACCACCATCACGCACACCAGGAGCGTCTTCACAAGCCACACCACCGTTAGCTAAACCAGCGGCATGCCATGCATCTCCTTGTTCTGGGCTTTCAATTGCAAAACCCA
>QIJM01000035.1 GCA_003232445.1 Paraglaciecola arctica | reverse complement strand
ACCACTCAATTCCCTCTCAATAAGTCGGAATTTATTTTGTATTTCAGTATGAATAATTTTGAAATGTGATGCTGCCTTTGCATTATACAAGCTGGCAATTTTATTCAGTATGCTGGAGCCAAACTCGATCCAGGCGCGATGATATGCTTTCTCAAGACTATCAACTGGGTGCAAGGAGCCAGTCGTTATTTCATCCAAATACTCGCAAATGATTGCGGACTCAAACAAGGTGTATTTTTCATCAACTAATAAAATGGGAACTTTACCCATCGGAGATTTTTGTTCAAACCACACTGGTTTTTTTGCAAGATCAATATCCGTTCTGATGTAAGAGATGTTTTTTTCTTCTAAGGTGATGATTGAACGTTGCACATAAGGGCATAACACGTGAGTAACAAGGTGAAAATTTTGCTGTTTCATGGCGTAACGCTCCTATGATCTGGTTAGTTGTTATACGACTGCCATTAAGGTGAACAGTATCCCCCTCCCGTGTTAGTAAATAGCCATCCATATTCGCAAAATAAATGTGCTCAGTCTTTCACTAGCAGCGCTCGAAACTCGCAGCTGTTTTCTACTTATTGATCAGCATAGATATGGAGATTGTTTTGCTTACCCATTCAGCATCAGGATCCGACTCCAGTCCAATTTGATAGGCTAAACGGTTGATATCAAAACTTGCGCTTAACTTTTCGTCATTATCTGTCAGCATAAAACTCACTGGCTTGGTTATGTCCTTAAGGGTCAAATCACCCGTGACCTGATACCCCTCTTCAGTTACTGCAATCTTAGTACTAACAAACTTACCGAGAGGGTGGTTTTCGACATCAAACCAGTCAAATTCTGGCAAAGTGCTGTCGTAGATGCTATCTCCGGTTTTCGCAGAGCTCATGTAAAAGGTTGCAGTGATATTGGGGTTGTCCTCTGGTGGCAGTACTAATGTGGCCTGCCAACGCTCAAATTTGCCCTCAAAATCCATCCCAGCGTGTTGGCCTGAAAAACCAACTGTGCCTGATTGCTGACTGGTTTTCAGTTGTGCATGGGCGATTGTTATGCTCAAACTTAAATACAGTGCAATCGAAAATGGCAGCAGCAAAATTCGTATCAACACCATTCTTTTCAAAAGAGTACTCATTTTTTATTCCACCACATTCGGCTGATTAAATTTATATTATGTTTTTTCTTATGCCATACAACCGCACTCACATGACCGACAATCAATGTGCCAAGTATAGTTGCCGTTATCCAGTGCACATTATTGGCTAAAGTTTCGATGCTTTTATTTCTCGCCACAGCCGGAATATGTGGCCACTTTATCCAGTCAACAAACACAAAAGTCGGCAGGCCGAACGGACTGGCCGACACCATTAACCACCCAGACAAAGGCATAGTTAACAAGGCAACATAAAGAAAAATATGTCCTAATTTAGCTTTAAATATCTGCTGTTGGCTGAACGTATCGGGTAAAGCTGGGGCGCGGGTAAAAACCCTTGCTCCTACCCTGAGTATTAAAGCCCACAATACCACTACACCTGAGGCTTTGTGTATTTGAAAAAGCCGGTATTGGTCTGCCTTACTTATATCTGCATTCACCATATAAAGGCCACTGGCAAACATAAATAAGAGGGCTAACGCAATAGACCAGTGCAGCACAACGCTGAGGCTATGGTATCGTTGAACTGACGTTGTCATCTTTATGATCCTTTCTTTAAGCTATTCACCAGAATAAGCAAATTCGGCCTCGATCATAATGTCTACCTT
>QIJM01000571.1 GCA_003232445.1 Paraglaciecola arctica | reverse complement strand
CTAAAGCTGATACGTCTGCATAAGTATCTGGTACGTCTCCCAGCTGCATCGGGAGCATCTCCTTGATTGCTGGCTTGCCTAATATGTCTTCAAGGGTTTCAATAAACTTAAGAAGATTCACTGGGTTATGGGCGCCTATATTGTAAATTCTCCAAGGTGCCTTGCTGGTACTAGGATCTGGGTTTTTACCATCCCAATTTTTGTTCCCAGTGGCAATCTTATCTAATGAAAGAATTATGCCACTGACTATATCATCTATATAAGTAAAATCTCTGTGATGATTGCCGTAATTAAATACTTGGATGGGTTTTTTGTTCAAGATTGCTTCAGTGAATTTGAACAATGCCATATCGGGTCGCCCCCACGGGCCATAAACTGTAAAAAAACGCAGCCCTGTAGTGGGTAGTTGGTAAAGGTGGCTATAGGTATGAGCCATCAATTCATTTGCTTTTTTACTCGCTGCATACAGTGATACCGGATGATCAACATTATCAGTAACGGCAAATGGCGTTGACTCATTTGAACCATATACGGAACTGGATGAAGCGTAAACAAGGTGTTTTATTTTATTGTGTCGGCAACCTTCGAGTATATTCATAAAACCAATTAAGTTACTGTCAACATAAGCATGGGGATTTTCGATGGAGTGACGCACACCAGCCTGTCACCAGCCTGTGCAGCAAGATGTATTACTTTATCAAAAGCTGATGACGAAAATAATGTTTCGACTTGATCTCTATTGGCTATATCCATTTTAAAAAATGTAAAATTTCCTGACAGTGGATGTTCAGCAAGGTCGTTTAAACGACCTTCTTTAAGTTTTACATCGTAATAATCATTTATATTGTCTATACCAATTACCGTATCCCCGCGGGCTAACAACTCCTTAGCCACGTGAAAACCGATAAATCCTGCTACGCCAGTTACTAATACCTTCATAAATCAAACCTTTTGCGATCAATACTCTTTGCTGACAAATATCATTGGTAGAGAGCTTCAATATTTGTGATTATACTCAGATACTTAATAGGAATAGTATTTAAAATCTATGTTTATACATAAATTTGTATTTTTAACGGGTCTGCTAGGTATAGCATTGATATCTGCACCCAATGTTCGGGGGCATTCTATTACTGACGTTGTGTCGAAAGTGAAACCTTCGGTAGTTGGGGTTGGACTATATGATGCAATGGGTGCACAACCCCATCAGCTTAGAGGAAGTGGTTTTGTGTTTGGCGATGGTTCTTTGGTTGCCACTAATTATCATGTCGTTTCCAAAAAGCTTGATCCTCAAAAGGTGCAGTACCACATAGTGTTTTCAGGTACAGGGCGGAAACCAAAAATTCACAAAGCTGAAATTATTGCCAAAGACCGAAACCATGATTTGGCTATCTTAAAACTTGATACAAAGTTAAAACCCATGATCTTAGCTGGGGAAGAATTCATTGCTGATGGCACCGACATACTATTAACCGGTTTTCCAATAGGGGCGGTTTTAGGCCTTTACCCTGCTACACATAGGGGCATTATTGCTGCCACTACACCCGATGTTATCCCCACATCACATTCTAGCCAGTTATCTATCAATATCTTAGATAGACTTGAAAAAACGTTTATGATTTATCAGCTAGATATCACGGCATATCCTGGTAACAGTGGTAGCCCACTATATGATGCTCAAAGCGGCGAAGTATTAGGCATATTAAATAAAGTCTTTGTTAAAGAATCAAAAGAAACAGTACTTGAAAAGCCATCTGGCATTAGTTACGCCATCCCAGTTAAGTATCTAATGGAACTTGCTAAACGTAAGAGCCTAAAGGTAAACTAGCTGCATATGAATAATAGTGTCACTATTTTTTACATAATTCGTATGGTG
>QIJM01000392.1 GCA_003232445.1 Paraglaciecola arctica | reverse complement strand
AAAAGAATTAAAAACAATTTGTCATCTGGCGTGGCCTTTGCTGGTTGCGCAAATCACTCAAACCTTGATGGGTGTGTCAGATACTATTATGGCGGGTCGCTATTCAGCTACCGATATGGCAGCTGTTGCCATAGGGTTTGGTTTTACTCTACCCATTATAGTATTTGTTCAGGGGATCACCCTTGCTCTGCCGGCTATCATTTCTCGTTTTAATGGTTCAAAACAGATTGATAAAGTCGCTAACTATACTCAACAAATGGTTTGGCTAGCCTTGGCTTTTTCTATCCTTGCTGTGATGTTTGGCTTTTTATTTGAGCCTTTAATGCAATATATCCCGATGGAAGAGAATTTACGCCGTATTACCATCGATTACATTCACTATATTTTGTATTCGATGCCTGCCTTTGCTTTGTATCAAGTACTCAGAAATTACTGCGAAGGACTATCTATTACCAAACCTAGCATGCTGATTATGGGCATAGGTTTATTGGTCAATATTCCTGCTAACTATGTGTTGATTTACGGTAAATTTGGCTTGCCAGAAATGGGCGGCGCGGGTTGTGGTGTGGCAACAGCATTAGTGTTTGTGGCCATGTTTATTGCTACTTGGTTATATACACTCAAATCCAAAAAGCTGGCTAGATATGATTTGTATAGCAAGCTATATCGCCCCCACTATCAAGATATGCTGGAATGTATGAAATTAGGCTTGCCTATCGCCATGACCATACTATTCGAGGTAACATTGTTTGCCGCGGTGGCCATATTACTTGCACCTTTTGGGGCAATAATAGTGGCATCCCACCAGGTGGCGATGAACTTTTCTTCACTAATGTTTATGATCCCACTGAGCCTTGGTATGGCCACTAGTATTCGCATCGGCCATTTACTAGGCGAGCAAAACCCTGAGCAAGCAAAAGTTGCGACAAAATGTGCTTTCTTTTTGGGTATAAGCATGGCTGTTTTTACTGCCAGCTTAACGGTTATAGGGGCTGAGGTTATTGCTAAGTTATACAGTATCGACCCATCTGTAATTGAGTTAGCCTCAGGCCTTTTATTATTGGCCGCAATGTTTCAACTTTCAGACGCCATACAAGTTATATCGGCTACTGCACACCACGGCTATGTTCTATTTAAGTTTTTTATCTTATTGGGTAGTCGGTATGACAATAGGATGTGTGTTGGGGTTAACCGATTGGATAGTGCCCAAAATGGCAGCAGCTGGTTTTTGGATAGGC
This sequence comes from Paraglaciecola arctica, assembly GCA_003232445.1. Classification (GTDB taxonomy): domain Bacteria; phylum Pseudomonadota; class Gammaproteobacteria; order Enterobacterales; family Alteromonadaceae; genus Paraglaciecola; species Paraglaciecola arctica_A. Next base: position 419 of record QIJM01000392.1, on the reverse strand, counting down.
TTTATATGTGGTTTAAGCACAGCCGCCGTAACCTTAGGGCTACGACTCAAATACATCCAAAACAAACATGCTCAACCTACTCACGCCTAAAGAGGAAAACATATGCAATTATTAGATATCGCATTTCGCCCTAAATCCAGAGCCCCAATGCAAACTAAAGCAGACACTATGGTAAGCAGAGTAGCGGGCGTAGAACATGACTCTAGAGGTAAACCGGGAAAACGTCAGATCACTGTGCTCAGTCTTCAGCAATGGCAACTTGCATGTGATGAACTTGCAACAACACTTCCATGGACAGTCAGACGCGCTAATTTATTGCTCGATGGTGTCAGTTTTGATTCAAGTATGGTCGGTCAACAGATCAAGATTGCTCAGTTGATTTTATTAATTACCAGTGAAACCGCTCCTTGCCCAAGAAT
>QIJM01000607.1 GCA_003232445.1 Paraglaciecola arctica | reverse complement strand
TTTTATTTTACCTATACTTAGACGCGATCGAATATAAGAGAGTAGGTTTTGAACTCGAGAAGCGCACGAAGCAAAGGAACGCAAGGTGATGTGTCAACACTATTCCGGACAGCAGTGATTGACTATATTTCTTTACTCATTCAAATACAACTCCGCCCTATCATCCAGTTTAGCCTTAACTTCTTTCCAATTAGGCACAACCATTGTAAGTAAACGCCAAAATTTTTCACTGTGGTTATGCTCAGCAATATGGCAAAGCTCATGCAATATGACGTAATCAATACATTCTTTTGATGCTTTTACCAAGTGAGGGTTAAGCATTAAACTGCAGCTTCCCCATTGCTTCTTCATCGCCATAATACGAAAAGACGGTAATCCCTCTACCCAGGTAGCTTTAGGTAGCACAGCGTGTAAGCGTTCATGAAAAATGTTTTTTGCGTGATGCAAATACCATTGATCAATTAATCCTTTAACTTGCTTTGACCTGTTAGCATGCTCATTGCGTAAAGTCACTTCTAATTTACCTCGAAGCAGCTTTACGCTTGCCACTTTATTAGGGGCACCGATTACTTTCAAAGCATATCTGCGGCCTAGGTAGAATTGAGATTCTCCACTGACATACTCTCTTGGTAAGACAGTGTCATGTTGGGAAGCAAACGCCTTGATACTCTGCCAAATCCAACGAGCGCGCTTGAACATAGCACTCTGTATGGCTTCACTGGTAGCATCATGTGGGGCGGTCGCCACTACGCGCTGATCAGGGTGAACTTTGATAATGACTTTTCGGGAAGCCTTAGCGGATTTTTTCCCATCAACAGCAGCATCGTCAGCAATTGATTCAGCCGCTTTACGAATCACATCGTAATGGATTATCTCCTCTCCATAAACCAACACATCACGCTCTTGCGTGGTGCCTTTTGTTTTCGGATAAGTTATTTCAGCACTGATGTTTGTCATGAAAGACCCTTACCCACGAGAAAGGCCCAGCCTTGTGATTTGTAGCACTTTTTGAATAAATCGCTCTGTTTTTTCAATCCCTAAATCAGCAAACAACATGGGTAATAATTTCATGCTAATGGCGTTTTCAATTTCAGCGGGATTAATCGAGTATTCCGCCACAGCTGTTTTAATTACAGCGTCAATCTCAAATGCATATTTAACGAGTTTGTCATCATCAACTCCTTCACCAAGTAAGGCGTTGCTAAGCAATTCTGCACCAAAAAGGTGTTTGAATAATCCGTAGTAAGCCTGAGCATGTTTATTTTTCTTTCCATCAGTGTCAGAAAATGCGCTCTTGTTCGAAGTCAGCAAATAAGATGTATTGTTTAACCGGTGCATCAAACATGGCTTTGGTGTCGGCTATGGCTTTTTTCAGTAGATGAGAAAAATACTCTTGAGCATAAGGGTCGTCTGCCAAATCTTGTTCAATCATCTTGGTGATTCGGCCTGTGATTTTGTCGGTTTGATTACGGGCTTCGTCATCCGTTAAATTTTGCGGCTTAACATCTTTGCCTAAATTACCCACCAAATAAGCGCCTTCTGGTTCTTTAATTTCTATTCCGGCAATGTGCTTATCCAATAGATACCTGACATCTTCAGCATATTCATCGTAATCAATTGTTTCGTTAGCATCTTCACGTACTTGCTTGCGTAGATCGATAAACATTTTTAGCGTTTGTTTATAGTGCAGTCTAGAGCCGTCAGCCTGTGAAGAACCATCAAAACTTTTATCATCAAAGTACGTGGCCGATTGTAAGGCGACTTTCATGCAGTTCGAAAAGGCGGTGAGCGCTGAATAAAACTCATCACGATTTTTCAGATTGGTGTCGATAAATTGCCCTTGAACTTCATTAACCTTTGGCGTCAGTGCTTGGCGAAGTGCCACCGGATCTTGCTTGTTTTTAACGCCCTTAAATATCACCCAGAGATCGTTATATAATCCTGATAGCTTTTTATATTCCGTGTCCATACGGTTATACAAACCTTTCAGGTCATCAATATCAAAGCCACTTTGGGTTCGTTCAGCTAAGTCTTGATATTTTTCTATGGTGGTGTCGAGTTCTTTTAAAATACCGCGGTAATCAATTAAATAACCAAATTGCTTCTTGCTGTGTAAACGGTTTACACGGGCAATGGCTTGAATGAGGTTGTGTTCTTTAAGCGGCTTGTCGATATACAGTACGGTGTTCTTCGGTTCGTCAAAACCCGTTAGAAGCTTATCTACCACAATCATGATATCTGGGCCGTCGTCACGATTAAAGTCTTTTATTATCGCTTTGGTATAAGTCTTCTCATCCACCTTACCAACATTATCTTTCCACCAATTTTGTACGATATCTTTACTGTTTTGATCGACGGCTTCATGACCTTCACGCGTGTCAGGCGCAGACATCGCGACGACAGAAGAGACTTTAGCTATCTTGTCTAAAGCAATTTTATAGCGAATAGCGGATGCCTTAGAATCACAGGCGAGTTGACCTTTTAAACCTTGTTGTTTAAAGTTTTGAAAGTGATC
>QIJM01000001.1 GCA_003232445.1 Paraglaciecola arctica | reverse complement strand
AATACCTTTGGACTTGAGTAACGCTTCTTCACCCTTGAAAGTGTAATTTTCACCTATCACTACATGGCTTATCCCGTATAAAATAATCGCCCCTGAACACATTGCACATGGAGACAGTGTTGTGTAAATAATTGACTCTCGATAGGTCTGCGCAGATTGACGACCTGCGTTTTCAAACGCATCCATCTCACCATGCAAAATGGGGCTACCATTTTGAACTCTACGATTGTGACCACGGCCGATAATTTCGTTGTTATGCACTATAACTGAACCGATAGGGATACCACCTTCAGCTAATCCTTTTTGTGCTTCTTCGATTGCAGCTTGCATGAATTTGTCCATCAGCACTCCTTGAATGTTGATTCAGCTTTTGTCGTTGGCCAAAATATATGCAAGGGGAGCAAGCTGGATCTCTCCTTGAAATAGCATGTTCTTTTCTTGATTGAACCCAAAACAATAATGTGTCACTAATGCTGGTTCGAGCTCTTTTTGATCGGGATTTAATTGCGGTTGGCTCACAACCAGGTGTATTTTTTGGTCGCTTCTTATTTTAGCTACCATATTGCGGTTTACTGATATTTTATGTGAAGTGTAGACCATGGGCTCGCGCTTAAAATCATGACCATTGGCTTGCCCTCTCTCCAGAAGGGCGCATGAAATAAGACTGGTGAAATAGGTTTCAGGGAATAATATTCTGTCATTAACTTCATCGAAATAGTTAGATTGTTCAACATGTGAACCAGTTAAAAAGTTTTTTGCATTGCTGTTGGTACTGAATTTTCGTTTATAAAAGTAACCATCTTTACCTAAGGTACTGCGATCGTGAATATGCTCGGTAATTTGATTAGTGTTAAAATGGATTAGATTAGCAAACAACGGTGCACTAGATTCACTTTTAAAGCCGAGAAGTACAATGCCTTGAGTATTTTTTAGAACGACACGGTTAGACAATACAGTATTTTCATTTTGTGACAATCGCGACTTTTTAATTGTGACTTGTAATGGCTCCTTAGGTCTAGCAACACCAACAAAGTTAAAGGCGTAATTGCTATAATTCAGTTTATGTTTAGTTATCGTCTCTTGTTCATGATTTTGCTGTCGATGTTGTTTAACATAGTCCTCAATAAAACATTCTAGCTGAAAACCTAAAGCGATAGGGCCACGGTTCCAATTATTTTTGTCGTGAAATAGATTGAAATCATCAGTCGCATTTCGTGCTACATCTATATGCACCAAATCTAAACTAAATTGAGAGATATCCTGTTTCATCGCATTTCCAATTCTTTTATGGCTTACTTTCGCACAATAAGCCTTAATAAGAATATTTATCTAGAATATCTTGATAGAATCTGCTGTTTTTTACTTTTGCCAATTGTGTATTGAAGTCGCTAAGCTGTGCTTGTGTCACAGTTTTTTGACTGAACATCACGTAAGCACTTCCAGTTTGTATGGTGATACCGTGAGCGACAATATATTTAGATAATGCTTTTCGCCTAAGTAATGAAGCACCAACAAAACTATCCTCAAAATATCCGTCTATATCTG
>QIJM01000174.1 GCA_003232445.1 Paraglaciecola arctica | reverse complement strand
TACTCAAATCATAACCAGAATATTTGCGCATGTTGATAACGCGATCACCGTCTAGCATTAAATATTGGCCTTTTATGCCTTGTAGAACACCCTCAAACCCACCCTCTTTTTTCGGGGTATTGCTCAACAGGGTAATGGATATCAATGGCTGGGGTATTGGTGATATAAATCACCTTCAACTTGTTCCAGTAGTGATTCTTTAATACTCGCCTTTTAACTTTTGATTTGTCGTTAATTAACCAGCTTCGGTAGTGCGTGTTGTCGGCAATTTTCGTGTCGCATTCATTTGCAGCAATGTTGGCTGAAGGGGAAGGCAACACGATCAATTGATGAAATGCCATAAACGGCGGTGCTAGTGATTGGTTGACGCTTTGCAGTCATAGACCTTGTGCATGTGGTGATGTTTTTTATGCACTACTCGGGAGACCCAATGGGTTGGTGGGACACAGTTTGTCCTGCACATTGAAGGGAAGTCAAAAAACGAAGCCTTTAATGATGAGCCATTGGAAGTCAAACAGTCTCATAGTAGTGAAGAAGTTCCCGAACAAGCTGGGTTAGCGCTCAGGGCGGAGGGAGCGAAGCGAAGGGGATCATAATTCTCCTTCTAGGTAAAAATATAACTTTATATTTGCTAGACATTGTTAGGTAAAAAAAATACTATCTATCATGTTGATAGATAATAGTGTGTAACTTCATCTAATATGGCAAGACGAACGAAAGTCAGCGGTGCTTTACTCAGAACGATGAGGAAAGAAGCTGGTTTAACCCAAGAACAGTTAAAAGTTCGCTTAGGCATTAGCCGCGAGACTGTATCTGCTATCGAAAATGAAAAGCCTGAAACCATCAATAGCATTGAAGCAGAAGTGGTGTCTAAGTGGCACATTGTGTGTAAACAAAGTGTGTCTTCTGATACTGGAACCGCGTTTTTTGAGCATATGATGAAATACTTCGGGTTTTCTGAACAAAATCTTATTAATATGGTTAAAAAGTTATCGGGCTCTGATAAACAGGATTAACCATCAACATAAAGCGTCTATTTGGTGCAAGAGGGGGAATAGCCTCTTTAAGCGTCAGATACTATTTCCACAAAGCTCTCTTCTTTTTAACCACTCCCTTATTAGTGGTGCTATTGTATTTTTATGGCGGTGATGAAGATTATTTCGACTATATCTATATTGCTGCTCTTTTTCTCTTAGTTGTATATTTTGCTGGAAGGACAAAGACACCCTAGGCGCATTGCTTATTCTACTCGGCTATTGGTGCTTATCAAAACCACTACTTATAGTGCCCGATAATCTGCTTTATCAGCTTGTGGTTTACGGCATTTGTTTTGGTTTAGCCGTTTATCACTTTCATCATGTCACCGCGAAAATATTGTTAATCTTCGTATTCTTGACTATTGGTGCGGAAATCTACTGGGAAAGCATTACTTATACTAATAAACCCAAAATGATTTATTGGGTTGGTTTGTTGGCGTTAACAATTTGGGCAAGGCAATTACTTTTTAATCGCATATTCATTGCCCATGAGTATTTCAATTACACATCGGGTAAAACGGGGCT
>QIJM01000192.1 GCA_003232445.1 Paraglaciecola arctica | reverse complement strand
CCCGCACGATTATGCCTGAGTAAGGATGATGACATGATCGCTACTGGAAAGCGCCATCCATTCCAGAGTGACTATAAAGCAGCATTTGATAACCGCGGTCGCCTGCTGGCCCTTGAAGTGAATTTCTATGCCGATGGCGGTGCTTATCTGGACCTTAGCCCGGCGATATTGCAAAGAGCTATGTTTCATGTAGATAATGCCTATTATCTTGCCAATGCAACGATAAACGGGGCTATCTGTAAAACCAACACCCAACCCCATACGGGCCCCAGGGTGCGGCAGTCATCGAGCATATACTAGAAGAGATCGCCCAATCCCTTGGCCTTGATGCCTTAGCGATTCGAAAACTTAATTGTTATCAGGGCGAGAATGTAAGAACCCACTATGGGCAGTTGGTCGAAAATAATGTTTTACCCGAATTATTTACGCAAATTGAAGAATCCAGCAACTACCAACAACGCCGAAAAGACATCATAGAATATAATAAAAAATCCGGCGCCTTGGTTAAAGGCATAGCGCTTACGGCGGTGAAATTTGGGATTTCTTTTACTACCCGATTTTTAAACCAGGGCAATGCACTGGTTAATATTCATCTGGATGGCAGTATTCAGGTATCCACCGGGGCAACTGAAATGGGCCAAGGGGTGAATAGCAAAATACGCGGGGTTGTTAGCGAAGCCTTTGGTATTGATGTTGAAGATGTGCGCATGATGCCCACATCGACTGAGAAAAACGCAAACACCTCAGCTACTGCCGCCTCTAGTGGCAGCGACATAAACTGTGCTGCTGCTTTAATCGCTTGTGAAAAAATCGCTGCTAGACTCGCTAACTTAGCCGCCCAAAGCTGGGCTGCGAATAGTACCGCTGAAGTACATGAGGAATACCAAGTAAACCCGGAAATAGATATCAACAATATTGTTTTCGCCGGTGGGCAAGTATTTGATAAGGGCGATGCTAATAAAACCACCCCCTTTAGCAAGCTGGTGAAAACCGCTTACCTCAATCGTATCAGCCTGAGTGACTATGGCTATTACAAGACGCCTAAAATTCATTTTGATTATGTCACCACAAAAGGCCGGCCCTTTCTTTACTACACCAACGGCGTTGCAGTTAGCGAAGTCAGTGTGGATAAATATACCGGCGAAGTAAAAATCTTACAAACTGATATTCTGATGGATTTAGGTCGGCTATTGAATGAAGGAATTGACTATGGCCAAACAGCCGGCGGCTTTATTCAGGGTGCCGGCTGGGTTACCACAGAAAAACTTCACTATGATGATGGCGGCAAGCTGGTTTCACATTCTCCAACCACTTATAAAATCCCAAACATTCAGGATACTCCCAGAGTTTTTAATATTGATTTTCTAGAAAACAATACCAACACCATTAATGTACGGGCAAGTAAAGCAGTTGGAGAACCGCCGCTTTTGCTGGGTCTGAGTGTTTGACGCCATCCACAATGCCGGTGTCGGCGATACTTCGAAGCTACAGCTACCGGCTACCAATGAAGAAATCATCCGTATTCTTGGCGATGCAAGCTAGTTACAATGCATACCGAAGCAAGTCATCATCAGCAAATACAAAAGCTTAGCGAACATAGTATAGATTTTGTATCAATTCAGATAATCGATATAAAAGGTAGCGCGCCCCAGGTTGTAGGCGCGAAAATGCTGGTCACTGAAGATTGTAACAACAGCCCATATTCAGGCACTGTCGGCGGTGGGAAACTGGAATTATTTAGCATTGAACATGCGAAAAAATTACTCGCGGCAGATAATCAACAAGCGACAGATAATCTGAGCCTGAACTTACAAAAAGATATTTCGATGACCTGTGGTGGCGTAGTGCAGTTGTTTTTTGAAGTGTACCGTCATAACAGTTGGAACATAGCGGTATTCGGTGCCGGTCATATTGCTCAGGCGCTTATTCCGATTTTGCTAACCCTGAACTGTAAAATTCAGTGTTTCGACAGTCGCGCTGAGTGGTTAGAGAAACTACCGGATTCACCGGCACTGACTAAAACTAGGCTGGATGAACTCCCTGATGCCATCGCGCAAATTCCTACTGATAGTTATATTATTTCAGTAACCCGTGGTCACAGTGAAGATGTGAAAATTGTGGAAAAGCTATTTCAAGACAGAACCCCACCCTTTATAGGAATAATAGGTAGCAAATCTAAAGCTGTTGCGATCAAGAAACAGCTGAAAACTCTTGGTATCAAACAGAACCAACTGGAGCAGATACGCTGCCCTGTCGGCTTGTCTATCGGTGAAAACATTCCCAATGAAATCGCCATCAGTATTACCGCGCAGTTATTACAGCTAAAGCCGAAATTTTCTCATTTAACTAGCACGAACAGGCGCAGCATTGAAATAACTGATTAATCTATTGAGTGCCTGCCTTGCCTTTTGCTTCTTGAGTTTTAGTAAATCAAAGTAAATCAACCCACCAGCATGTAGGAAACCTTTGATTTTTACTCGTGGCAAAATCGGGAATGTTTCTATTGAGCGTCTGTCCTTGGGTTTTCTTGTTGGGTTTGTTCTTGGGTTTGTTGAGCGTCTGTCCTTGGGTTTTGTGTTGGGTTTTGCTTGGGTTTTGTTGGGTTTTGCTTGGGTTTTTGGGTTTCTTGGTCCTTGGGTTTTTGGGTTTTTGGGTTTTTTTTCCACTCTTTTTTGACCCCCTTTTCCAGCCCCCCTTTTTCCATTTGTTTAATCTCTATATTCATTTGGGCCTCTTCTTGTCAGGCCATCCATCATGAGAGCCCATTTCGTTCTCTGGATGTCCTTCCCAGTAGAAACCTTTACCCTTACACTCTTCATTTCTAGCAGGATGTTTAGGATAAAAGATTTTATCAGTCGGAACATCACCTTCACCAACGACAATAGCCTTAACTTCCTTCTCTGAATTATTAATCAAAGTATGAGCGTGACCAGTTCCAGGTGGTAATCCAACACAGTCACCAGGATTCAAGTTATAAATATTTCCATCAATCCAAATTTGTGGAGACCCTTCTAGTACGAAAATAAATTCTTCTTCCTCTTGGTGAGCATGAGGCCAAGAGCTCCTATCTCCAGGCTGAAGAACTTCATAATTGATAGCTACTCGTTTAAGGCCTAACTTTCTTCCAATAGCTGTACCAGCTCCAAAAGTCTCAGTATCGCCTGGATAAGAAAAACTCTCATCGGTTCTTAATTCTTCACAATGTTTTATAAAATCGGGTCTACTCATATTACTCATCCATTTTACTGATTTTTATTCTCATATATTTCAATTAATTTTTATACTGGCCCAAGTATTGCCCTATACAACCATTGTTTTAGCGCTTTCTAACAATTTTGAAATCATGCTAAAAACCCTTAACTTAGTGCGATTCGGGTCAGCAGCCTTAGTCGCTTTTGCCCCTATGCTCCATCGCCATTGTGCTTATTTCTTCGACGTTTTTATCTTATCTTGTATATAAAGTTTTGCTTCGGATCCTAATCTTATTCTTATAGGTCCATGCGGGACAGACGCCACATAGAGAATATCCTACACCAGATTCAGCATTTAGCCGATGATTTCTTTACTCCAATAGTTCAATA
>QIJM01000539.1 GCA_003232445.1 Paraglaciecola arctica | reverse complement strand
AAACCCATAAGGATATTCTGGCTAACTTTGACCCTAATGTTATTAAAATGCGCAAAAAGAGAAAGATCATAATGACAGCCGGTGCGTTGGATGACTTAGATAAAATGAGTCCCCAGGATGATTCGTAAAAGCAATTGAGTTTGGTTTATTTAATGGTGTATGCTTAACTACATTCAGAGGTCGTGCACTTATCATACGAATTCAGGACTGACCTTGTTGTTTTTTAGACTAAAACCAAAAAAAGAGACTTAATATGACTAGAACCATACTATTAGTAGTTGTTTTGTTTTTTTCAAACATTGCTCTTGCAAAGCCAAATGCACAAGAAGAACAAGAAACACAAGAAACACATAAAGCCAATATAGCAAAAATAATGGAACCTTCACCATGGGAGAGGTTTTTTTATCAATCTTTGATAGAAGATGATGATGCAAATATTAAACTACTTGGGTATTCAAAAATACTGTCAAGATCAAATGGATTGGATGACATAAATAGTTTGCAAGATATTGCTATAGAAATAAATTCCATGCTTGCTTCACAGACCCTTAGTCATAAGTCAATAGCAATAATTGACAACCTGTGTCTCGATGCAAGGCTAGAACCTTTTTGTAACCACGAAGCATTACTTGCGAAGCAAAACCAATCAATGCCAGATAATGCTTATATTTACCTACAACGCTTTAATCTGGCGTATGAAGATAACAATCAAGGCGAAATTAGCCCCAATTAATTAAGAATATGGCTAGCTCTAACTACATAGATATATTTATGTACCTGGATGAAGGGTTTAGAATAAAACTAGAAGAGCATGTGAAGGCTCATCCTTTTCCTAAAATCACACTGGATATAAACGAACAACAAATTAATAGATTCCCACGCTTAAACCCTAAGGAGTCAGAAGAAGTTTCAGACAATATCGAAGATATTATAATTTTTACAAAGGTAGCAAGCGCAAAACTTACAGAGCCATTACCAAGTTTTATGAATCTAAAGGAAGAATGCAAAAACAATGCAGCGCTCGAACAATCTTGTTTAGAAATATCAGAGTTATTTATAAATAAGAGCAAATCAATAATAACTGCCTTAATTGGCCACAGCATTAAAATTGAAAGTCTCAAACAACAAGGAAACAGTAAAGAATTAGAACAAGCAGAGGCTAGTAAAGTTGAATATAGAAATCACTATGAATGTTTAGCAAACATCGCGCATTATGGGTCGCCTTACTTTTCTAAAAGAGGTGTAGAATTCAGTAAACTCGCCGACTCCATAGAGCGTGAATTTGGCGAAGTTGCCTACTGGGAATCATTGGCAAAGTCAAACTATGATTATTATGTAGGTGATAAAAATATTAACAACCCTGAGAATTGTAACGAGAAAATCGTAGACTGAACAAGTCACAAGGCAGCCACACAATAAGTCATATTATTCCCGAATCAACCTAACCCGAAACGAACGCCCTTTTAATTGCCCCTGGCCCAGTTTTTTGAGTGCCTGTCTAATCACATCACGATGGATTGCAACATAAGCCCAGTTATTGAAAATATGAATTTTTCCCACCTGTTTTCCAGCAATACCTTGCTTACCCGTCAATGCACCAAGAATGGAACAAAGCTTGGACAGGCACACTACTGTGCCACATAGGTGTTGGGTAATTTTATATTGGAACAAACCATGTACTTCGACAAAAGGAGATGTGCTTGCCCACTGGTTGTTCCGGGCGGTTCAATAATCACCCATGCTCAGCAAAGACTACCGCGTGGCCATTCAGAAAAGCACACTTACAATTGCGCGGATCATCGAACCATCCGGGCCGTCGTCATTACGGGAAACCACCTTGCCATAGCTCAACTTGATTGATGCCGATCGGCTGATCATAGCGTTAAACGAAGCACCCAGCATTAAAGCCGATTGCTGGTTATTGTTATCCGCCCCATCGGTGGTAGTTTCGCCTCCATAGGAATAGAGTGCGTCGAGGGAAACAAACATTGCCTTGTTGATGTTCTGGGTGATATGCCCCTCGAGTTTAAACATTGCTGACTGCCCGGTTCTATCTGCCCCAAAAGGATCATCGTTGTCGCTATAGAGGGTGATACTCGGTACAAGTTCGAATGTGCGTAACTTAGGATCAAGCATGCTCTGGCCCTGATACCACACAAGGACTGTTCCGACCTGTGCCGCCCATCGGTTAGCGCCGACATTAATCGCACTTGATTCATCATATTCGCCTGTTGGCAGCGTCAGCAAAGTCAGTAAGCCGGCAGCGAAGCCCGGCTTATAGCTTTGAAATTCCTCCATTGATAAGACCGGTGACCCTGTTAGTCCGAATACCGCGCCAACCTGGACATCACCAAAGCCGGAACTTTTGTCTGACAGGGTTTGGCCGCCAAGATCAAGTGAGCCCTCGATCGTTCCGCCGGAGACAATAGCTAACAGACCGCTCTGTTGTTCATTGAACTCGAAGGTATGGGAGTATTGGAGTACTGCAAGGTCGATGTCGATTTCGGAGCCTTGAATAACTACCGATGGATCAATTGTGCTATTGCCTTCAATTGCAAAACCATACAAAGCAACACTGTCTACTCCATCGGGGATAAGCTGAAAAGCTCTAGGACCGAAGCCCTGGGCCGAACCTTTTGTCGGCATCAAAAGCGCTAGAGCTATCACCATAACAACGAGCATCCAGTGATGATTCAGAAGCCACTTTTTCACAGGCAGAAGAGATTTATCAAAATTACTGGTAGAGGTTTTACCCTCATCGTGCGCTAGCCATTGTGACATCATTCCGTGCCCGGGTTTCGTATTCACTAAGTCGCTTGTGCTAATGCACTTCGATATTTCAACTGCCATTTAGTTTTCACTTCTCGACATGGCATCCATCTGTTTCATAGCAGAATCGAGGTTGAATGACCCAGGTGTTTGACTC
>QIJM01000481.1 GCA_003232445.1 Paraglaciecola arctica | reverse complement strand
CTGTGAGTTCTTGATAATAATGTTTGGCTAATTCAACACTATTAAAGCAACGTCCCAGTTCTTCTTGTTGAGAGAATAATTTTTGCATTACAAAGCTACATTGATAATCTATTTCACCTAACTTTAACTGGTACTCCTCTATTTCTATTCTGTCCTGAACAGAAGGTGGGATGGGTACTTCGCTAAGCCACAGCAATTGCACTTCATTCAACAAACCTGAACTAACGATGGTGTGATTTAATTGTGTAAGTAGTGAATGAGGTTTGAAATCACCCTGCTCACTTAGCTCCTTGTGATGTAATGAAAGGATCTCAGACAACACAGTAAACCATTTATTTAGTTTGCTATGTGTTAGTTTAAGGTTACTGATAAGTGGCGTAAACGGCTTAGCTTTATAGTGATTACCAATGGGTAAGTGTATCTTTTTAAGAAAGCGTAATGTTGCGTCTCGAACGACCTCAAAATCAGCTGATGCCGACAACTGAACAATAGCCGAAAGGCCTTTCCAACTTCCACCATTTATCATCAATTTATGATAAAGCCCATTAACCTTGTTAGACATGGCGACTACCTGTCCACCTAAACTAAGTTGATCTTGAGTTCTACTAAAAGGATAACCAAAACCATCAGCTCTCTCATGATGTTCTAGCACCATACGTCCAACTTTCTTAGGTAAATCGGGGATCAAATTAGCAAAGTGCCTAGCAATGACAACATGCCCTTGCATCATTCGCCACTCTTCTGATGAATATTTGTCAGTTTTGGTTACTAAATCGGGAGGTAAGTGTAAAAATCCCACTTTAGATAATAAGCTGGCTAGAAAAATCTGAAAAGTATGCTCTTCTTCCAGCTTTAGCTCAGTCGCTAAACCTAAGGAAAAAGCAGTACAAAATAATGTCCGGTCAAACTCCTTATTCAAGCGTAATGACAGTACCGTGAGCTTTTGAACTATTAGTGGATAACTGAATGCACGAACAAAATAGGAAAGGGCTTGCTGATAAAGTCCTTTTGCTCTGAGCATTTCGGCTAACTTTAACCTGTTCATATGCGAAATGATTAATTCTACATTCAACACTTCGGCAGAATTAGGGTCTATCGAAATTGTGCTTTCAAGTGGCTTAAGAAGTTTATGTTTTGCTATAACCTCTGCCACTCTGCGAGTCACTGAGGTGTTTTTCTTGGCAACCAATACGCCGTTATGATTAAAGATATCCTCCTGTAGTATTACCTTTGAACTATCATTCACTCGACATAAAAGTCTGAATCCGATTTTGATATTGCCACTAATATTCAATCCTTATTATGCATCGCACTTGAGTATGACAACTTTTAATCTCATTGCCAAATAAAATACTCCTTTTCACATCGTCATACCCCCAAAATTCCATATGGGATCACTGAAAACAATGTCACCACTAAAACCTATTACATAGGCAATGTGGAATTTGTTTACAAAGACAATTTAGGCAGTATTAATACCATTACCAATGATGATGGCGAGGTGATTGAAAAACTGTACTTCGATGCATGGGGTAAAAAGCAGTCTATCGA
>QIJM01000152.1 GCA_003232445.1 Paraglaciecola arctica | reverse complement strand
GTTCAATCTGAGCCATGATCAAACTCTTCAATTAAATATTTAAATATATGAATTTTTTGGTGAACTCCCACTTCGTGAGTGTCCACACAGATTGTCTTGTTCTAATTGTTAAAGAGCGTTGCTAACCACGTTAGCGGCTTAAAATGTCCGTAGACCCTCTTAAGCGGGAGGCGAATACTACGCCATTACCATTTGATGTCAACAATAAATAATACCTAATTATTATTCGTTCCATTCAGTCTTTTTCGCCTTTGTTCCAAACCGGAAGCTTCCTTAAAAAAGCGAGGCGCGCATTTTATAGATTTATACTTAGCCGTCAACCCTTATCCGCAAATAACTTGCTTTAATTCTTCCATTTGGTTAGTTTTCATTCAGGCTGTTTAAAGACTGTTCAGTTTTTGTAGATTGAATCTTTTCCCAGTATTGATGTCTCATACTAATTGATAATTGAAGTAGTGGTGTTATAGATATGAAAAAACTTATTGGGTTGGCGTTTGCCTTTAGTTCTCTCGCAAATATGCATTGTGCCTTAGCCAACCAACCAACGACCAGTGAAAAATTTGTACAAATACAAGTCGAACAAAATGTCACTATAGGTAGAGCTATTAAGACCATAGTAGGTCACTACCCTCAGCAAGCAGCCTCAATTGTAGGTACCGCGTTAGATTTATATCCGGAAAAATATAAAGAAATCATTCACGCTGCTATTTCGGCACAACCCACTTTGGCTGAAGAAGTGGTCACTATGGCTATTAATAAAGGTATTAGCAGTTGCACTAGCATTGTTGAAACCGCAATCAATGCAGATCCAAGTTACATAGACTTTGTGGTAACAGCAGCAGCTCATTCGACCCCTGAACAATTAACTGAAATTGTGCGTATTGCCGTAATAACTGACCCTGATTCTGCTGACTATATTGTGCAATCTCTTGCTAAAGAACATCCAAGTAAAATTGTAGAAATATTACAGTCAGCTATAGGCGCAGTGCCTTTTGTTGGCGAATATGTCGTTGAAGCATTACTGGCTGTTTTTCCCAATGATGCGGAAATGGTCATCACTACAGCTGTTCGTGAGTCGAGCGCCCATAGAGAGCATGTGAAAAGAATAATTAAAACTGCACAAAACTCTGGTGTTGATGCAGAAAAACTTGAAGTCTACGCAATCAATGGTGGGGCAACAACCGAAGAGCTTTCTCAAGTTTTAGGCCATAGGTAATTATATTCTCTAGATTACGCTAGACCGAAACCAATCGGCCATTTTGATAATCAGAAAATGCCTGATTTATTTCCTCCCTTGTATTCATCACAAAAGGTCCACCTCGGGCGATGGGTTCGTTAAGTGGTCGTCCTGCAATAACCAAATAACGACTCGCAGAGTTGGCTTGAATACGGATTTCATCACCAGCCCCAAAAACGACTAGTTCACCTGTTACCACCTCAGTTTCTTTTTGACCCACTTTAACGTCACCTTCAAAGACATAGATAAAACCGTTATGCCCCGCCTCAATTGACTCAACAAAAGTAGAGTTAGCCACTTGCTGCACATCCCAATAAGTTGGGGTGACGAAATCATTATTAATAATACCTTCAACACCATCTCTGGTTTTACCAGCGATGACTTTAATCTCGGTTCCATCGTTTAAGACACTCACCGGGATTTCAGACGCATTATTTTCCTGGTACTTTGGTTCAGTCATTTTATGGGCAGCAGGTAAATTCACCCAAAGTTGAAAACCAGCCAACAGACCATTTTCCTGCTCGGGCATCTCTGAATGAATGATGCCACTGCCCGCTGTCATCCATTGCACACCACCAGCTTCAATCACGCCTTCATTACCAGCGCTGTCTTTATGTCGCATTTTTCCAGCTAACATATAGGATACCGTCTCAAAACCTCTATGTGGATGAGCTGG
>QIJM01000507.1 GCA_003232445.1 Paraglaciecola arctica | reverse complement strand
AAGCCTTAATAGCAGTCATGCCGCCAAAACCAATCGCCAGTATGACTATCGGTAATATTGTTTTAAACCAGTCGTTTTTCATTTTAGTTTGCCCTAACTACGAATTTTCATTGTGCATAATAACTTACGATAATAAAGATACATAAGCTCATTTGTAAAAATGTGTGATTTTTAATGTAGGATGGATTGGTATAAGTCCTAGTGTAAAGAAACTGTGAATTTACTATAGTGATGTGCATTCAAACTTCTAACAATGAAGATACCTATGAAACGTTGTGCATTTTTATCCATGGACGTTGACTCCCCACAACGTCGATGCCTTTATAGAAATGTTTTGAACTGTTATGGATACATATAAATAAAAAACAACCTGTTATTGCATTGATTATGTTATGTTTTTGTTAATTAAATTGAAGCAGTGGAGTGTCTGTTGGCGCTAGAATTACAAGATGTCAGTTTGCTAGTGGAAGAGCAATCTTATCTCAACAATATATCACTCAAATTTGAAGCCGGATCTTTCAATGTGCTGTTAGGCCGCACATTGGCTGGCAAAACGTCTCTGCTAAGAGTGCTTGCTGGTTTAGATAAACCCAGTAGCGGAAAGGTTTTATTTAACCATCAGGACGTAACAGGTGTAGCTGTGCAAAAACGTGGTTTGTCCATGGTCTATCAACAGTTCATCAATTACCCGCATTTGACCGTATGGGAGAATATTGCTTCTCCTTTGCAACTAGCCAAAGTATCCGCTACTGAAATAACAAGACGTGTCAAACAAACAGCCGAAATGTTGCATATTGGAGAGTATCTGCAACGTTTGCCTTTGGAACTTTCGGGTGGGCAACAACAACGTTGTGCTATGGCCAGAGCACTAGTCAAAGATGCAGGCATTGTATTGTTCGATGAGCCATTGGTAAATTTGGATTACAAGCTTAGAGAAGAACTTCGAAGTGAATTAAAAGCCTTGTTTAAAACGCGAGAAACCATTGCCATTTATGCCACCACCGAGGCCCATGAAGCCTTAGCTTTGGGTGGTACCACTACCCTGCTTCATCAAGGAAACGTGTTGCAAACTGGCGGGGCGCAACAGCAGTTTGCCAAGCCGATAAATTTGCATGCCGCTGACTTATACAATGAGCCGCCTTTAAATGTTTTTTCGGCTCGTGTGAACGATGGGATATTACAAATTCAAACCCCTATCAATCTAGCGAACACTGAGCATTTAGCTAATTTGCCAAACGGCCAGTATCAGTTTGCGATCCGACCCAACCATATTTCATTGCAAGCGAATAATGTAGCAAACAACGCAGCTAGTATTGCCTTAAAATCCAAAATTGATTTAGCTGAAATCAGTGCCTCTGAAACCTATTTACACGTCAAAACCAGTGTCGATTCAAAACAAATAAACTTAACTTGGGTTGTACATATACTTTCTATTATGAGCTTTGTGACGGGTAGTGAGATTGATATCTTTTTACCCTTGGAAGATCTTTTTGTGTTTGATCTGGAAAGTAAAGCAATCCGCTGGCCAGACACTCATACTGTGAGTGCATTGTAATGGCCACCATTACCCTTAAAGGTTTGGCTCATAGTTATTTAGCGCAACCCCGCAATCCAGAAACTCACCCTCAAGATTATGCCATTCAAGCCTTAGATCATGTCTGGAAGCAAGGCGGCGCTTATGC
>QIJM01000011.1 GCA_003232445.1 Paraglaciecola arctica | reverse complement strand
CTGTCGATTAAATTTATCAACGCGAGCTTACGGGAGCAGATTTTAATTCTGTTTTGTGGACTAGTTGTTATTATATTAATGATGTACACCTTTTTACTAGAACCACTATTAGACCATTCAGAAAAGTTACAGCAAAACAGTATAAGTGCCGAAAAAGAGATGACCACTTTGGTAGGACAAGTGGCGACATTAACTGACAAACTTAAGACTGATCCAAACGACTCTGTACGTAAAAGAATCGACCTATTGAAACGCCAAATTCAAAGTATTACCAAACAGTTAGAGGCACAAACGAACAACTTGGTACCCGCCAATAAAATGGCCGGTATGTTAGAGAGCGTGTTAGCTGGCAGCAAAGGGTTAAAGTTAATTGAATTACAATCTATTGCGCCTATGCCTATATTATTAGAGCGGCCGGAAAGGGCTGAAGAGCCAAAGGCCGGTCTTTATCGCCACGGTGTCAAACTAGTCTTTGAAGGAAACTATTTCGATATTCAACGATATCTAGAAAAACTTGAATCATTGCCATGGCAGTTCTATTGGAAAAAATTTGACTACCTAGTCGGCGATTACCCAACTGCAAGTGTTGAGTTAGAAATATACACGCTCAGTACCAACAAAGCTTTTATAGGGGTTTAAGGGCAGATGAAACACTTATTATTACTGTTATGTTTTCATGCCAACACACTGCAAGATCCCACTAAGCCCAGCCCGAATAAGTCGATGTTTAATACTGGCCAAGACCCAAATATTTTGGCACCCATGACACTAAAATTAACCGCTATCATCAATAACAATCAGAACAAGCAAGCTATTATCAATGGCAGAAGCTTTGCAGAAGGGCAACAAGTACAAGGCTACAAAGTGGTTTTGATCAGTCAAAATCATGTGGTGTTGGATGGTTCAGATGGTAAGCAAACACTTTTTGTCAATAATAACAACATTAAAAAAGATACAAATAATGGTTTTTAAGAAATTATTACTTTTGAGCATAACCTTGGTTATTTACTCATGCCAAAGTCAGCAAAAAACGACCGCGGTGGCTCACTCCTTAGACTCTGCCATTGCAGAATATGAAAACGAAGGCAAACAAAACAGTCAACCTCTGGTTGGCCAGCCACTACAAACTGTCCCTGACGAAATCAGCCAAGCTCTATTGCCCAGTCCAAGCGATACATCCAGGCAACTCTTTGGTGGATCAAAATATGATATTAATGCGCAAAAAGTAGATGCGGTTGCATTTTTCAGTAGCATCGTCAAAGGCACACCATACAGTGTTGCGATCCATCCAGACGTTATGGGAGAAATCTCACTAGACTTAAAACAAGTAGCACTGGCAGATGTGTTTGATTTGGTAGCTGAGCTATACGGTTATGAAATTGAGCTTAAGCAAAACATCTATCGTATTTATCCTGCTGGGATGCGCACTGAGACCTTCGCCATCAATTATCTGTTAATGACACGAAATGGTTCAACCCAGACAAGTATTACTTCAGGTGGCGTGACGCAAGAGTCTGGAAACAATCGTCGCAACAATAATTCTCAAAATGGTTTCAGTGGTAATTCGAGCGGTGGCGACAACAACAATTTTGGTTCAAGTGGTAATAGCAACGGTACTAGTATTTCTACACGCACCGAGACAGATTTTTGGGCTGAATTGTTAGCCACGCTAGGATCCATGCTTGGTGAGGGGGGCGGAAGAAGTGTGATGGTAACGCCCCAAGCTGGTTTGGTAACTGTGCATGCTATGCCTAAAGAAATTAGGGCCGTAAAAGCCTTTTTAGATGTGACTGAAGAAATCATTCAGAGACAAGTTATTCTCGAAGCCAGAATTATAGAGGTGGCACTAGATGATGGTTACCAACAGGGCATTAACTGGGGGCAAATTCTAGCCAACAGTGGTTCAACTGATTTTCAGTTTTCTAACACCGAAGGAACCATTGGCAATAGTGCATTAGGTAACGTGACTAGCTTGTCATTTATTAACAAAGACTTTTCCGGCGTCTTATCGCTGCTGTCTACCCAAGGTAATGTGCAAGTGCTGTCTAGTCCACGGGTAACCGCAATCAATAATCAAAAAGCAGTGATCAAAGTGGGAAACGATGAATATTTTGTCACCGATGTGTCTAGTCAAAGCACCATATCTACCACAACCACTTCTGTGGTACCTAATATTGAGTTAACACCTTTCTTTTCAGGCATAGCTTTAGATGTCACACCACAAATTGCTGCAGATGGCATGGTTTTATTGCATGTACATCCTTCGGTGATTGAAACAC
>QIJM01000086.1 GCA_003232445.1 Paraglaciecola arctica | reverse complement strand
AAAATGGACGGGGCTATTTTAAAATCTGGCATGGTTTTGGTCTCTCAATTCTGGTCTTTCAAAAATATATTCTGGCCCTGCGGTCATTACCACACGAGACAAATTTGTCAGGATCGGGGACTCTACCCTATTGGCGGTGATATTTCAGCCATACTTGGCCTCAGTATATGAAATCGATAGGCTCAAAACTGTCATGTGAATCAAAGGCTAAATCACCAATGTCATTAGGTTAAGCGCCAAGCCATTGATTTACTTTGCTCTTTATGTAGTTGCTACTAAACGTTCTGGTTTTTGATTTTCTCTGAGGATAACGTCTGTCTTTTCGTACCAGTTCTATTGTGCAGGCCATGTAATCCATCAGAGCCTCTAATCTGCTTTGTCGTTTCTGAGTTAAAAACAACAGCAATTCAACCACTGTGTTTTTCATTTTGTAAAGCGCCTGAGCAAAATTGATCTGATAGATATGCTGGCGACCAGAGGTTGTTTTGGCGACGTGCTGTTGAGCCGCATTAGCCACCATCGCCGTCAGGTTACTGGTGGGTACCTTCGCATAAAAATCCTGCTTGACTGACAAGGCAGATTTCCCGGAAAAGTTTTCTATTTCGACCCATTGTTTGAGACATTTATCGTTTTCTTCAACCCCCCATCTCAGGTGATACAATTCCTTGAAGACATGCGCCGGGAAAGCCTGCTTATCCATCAGGTTGGTGATAAGCACTTCAATGTCACCGCCATCAAGTTCAACGCATATCAAGCGAAGTTTGAGAGGATGTGTCGGCAAACGCTTTGTATTGTCTTCCCCGGTTGATTTTGGCGCGCATACAAAAATCCCGGTTTTTCGCTTCATATAAGGCATATAACCAGAAAGTATTATACCCTCTGTCTAAAATAGACAAGTCGTCAGGCCGAGCATAATTCAAGTGCATCGCGGCACATGCGCGTTCGAATGCTTTTGTGTGATTAATGCTGGAATCAATATTGATATGATTAAGCACATCATAATAAGCGGATGCCAGTGCCAGTGATCATTCTTTCTGATTCTCCTTTCCCGGATTAACACCAAATGTATCAACAATGTCTGGTTTGTCAGTCATCCTGATTTGTGAGCCGTCGATGGCGCACAGCCTGTACCCACTCCAGATTTTCACATCAAGGCAGCTCTCATAATACGACGCAACGGCTTGATGATTAATATCAACAAAAGCGGTGTGCGATAAATTTTTTCGCGCCAGGGTGATGGCAGGTTTTGTGACGACCTGAGTGGGTGGATGATCGGGATTCACCACAGCAAAGAAATTATCCAGTTCCTGCTGATCTGGTAAGGTAGCCAGAGTATGAGCCTTTCGTTAAATTCAGAAAATAAGTGATGAGTGTTGCGAAGGGAAGCGTGCAGTTTCGGGTGAAGCTGTTTTCTGTCAGGCGGTGTTTTCGTTTGAATGCATCGTCGAAGATGGTTTCAATAAACAACCCCGCAGCAAGCTATCTCGCTACGCGAAGCGGGGAATTGAACCCAAAGAGATTAATCAGAGAATAAGTCTTTTCTAATACAGAAGAATTTGCTCACTTTCATCATCTTTTTTTCGGTTGAAATCAGGGTAAACTATATCATATTCAATAGCTTATTGCTTAACTTAATCTCTTTGGGTTCAATTCCCCGCAGCTTGCTGCGTAAGTTTTTTGTTCAAACGCGTAAGCGTTTGAACTGGTAGTTTAATACCCCGC
>QIJM01000432.1 GCA_003232445.1 Paraglaciecola arctica | reverse complement strand
TATTCAGTCAACTGACTGACAAAATAAATTCTGAGTAAATGTAACTGATCGTAAGTGACTTGCTCATTCAGACTGTCATAAACAGGTTTTAAACGTTCATAGGAATGTTCTGCAAATGCGGCTAAAGCTGAATCAATATGGATTTGACTTAGCCCAGTTTGCTCCAGCAACAGTGTTGGTTGTGCAAACTTATGTCCATCTTGCACATAGCGGTATAGATGATTAATGATGGTGGCGTTTTTTACATTAAATTGTTCGGCTAAAGACGATATAGAATGCCCTGCCTGATAAACGCTGACTATTTCGGCACTACGGCTACTGGAGTTGCCACTCGTGCTGTTACTCACGGTTGTTTTGCTAGCCGTTTGAGTATTAGCCACTTCTTGGAGATTGTTTTGCTGGCAGTAGTCACTGACAAGAGCGAGGAAATGTTCCCCATATTTATCTAGTTTGGCTTGCCCTACGCCATGAATACGTAGCAAGTTCTCTTGCGAATGCGGAAAGTAATAAGCCATTTCATTAAGTGTGCGATCAGAAAAAATGGCGTAAGGAGGCAAGTTTGCTTCATCGGCTAAACGTTTACGATCCGCTTTTAATATCGCGACCAATTGCTGATCACCCGGGTTAGCAAGTGTTTTAGATGTATGGCTACTGGCAGCAACAGATTGCTGCAACAAGGCAAAAAATGGCACCTTACCTTTCAACACGTCACCGGCTTCTTGCGTGAGCTTTAAGCTGCCAAATTGTTCCTCTTGGTTGAGTAAACCTTTTTGGATCAATTGACGCGCTAGAGTCATCCACTGCTTTTTATTGTACTCATTGCCAATGTTGTAAGTTGAAAGCAAGTTATGCTGGTTTTGCAACACTTTTTCGGCGCTTGAGCCACGCAACACATCTATAATATGGCTAGCACCAAAACGTTGACCGGTGCGATGCACGCAGGATAAAAATTTCTGGGCGGGTACGGTTAAATCCGATTTTTCTTTGCTTTCACTGGTGCAGTTGTCACAGTTAGCGCAGTTTTCTTTATCTGACGTTTCGCCAAAATATTTTAGTAGTGGAGTACGTCTACAGTCTTCGGTCTCAGCCAAAGCTAACATTTGATTGAGGTGCATATTAGCTAAACGTTTTTCTTGTTCGTTGCTCATCTGATCGATAAAGAAACGAATTTTACCGGTATCTCCGTAACCAAATAACAGTAAACAGTCGGCGTCTAAACCGTCGCGGCCAGCTCGACCAATTTGTTGGTAATAACCTTCAATATTTTTTGGCAAGTCGTAATGTAATACGTAACGTACGTCTGGGTTAATGCCCATACCAAACGCGATAGTCGCCACTATGATGTGCACATCATCACGGATAAAACGCTCTTGATAATCACTGCGTTTAATACTGCTCAACCCTGCATGATATGACAACGCTGAAAACCCATCCTGTTGCAGTTTGGCTGCATCTACACCTTTACGCGATTGACAATAAATAATCCCCGATTGTTCTGAGTGTTGTTCAACAAATTTTTTACACTGCAGGTAGGGATTGTCCTTAGCAATAACACCAATAAATAAATTAGGGCGATCAAAACTGGAAATATACTCGCTACTGTCAGCTATATTCAGTTGACGTTTAATGTCGTCTCGTACTCTCGGTGTCGCCGTAGCCGTTAAGGCAATGCATACCGCTTTTGGGAAACACTCAATTAGACGATTAAGCTGACGATATTCGGGGCGAAAGTCATGCCCCCATTCAGAAATACAGTGCGCCTCGTCAATGGCGATACAAGCCACATCACAATTGCTTAGTAGGTTTAAAATATTAC
>QIJM01000298.1 GCA_003232445.1 Paraglaciecola arctica | reverse complement strand
TTAGTAAATCTATAATCTCTTGGATTATATCTTTCTTTCCATTGCTCACGCCATTAAGAAAGGATTTTTGATTCATGTTTAATAATCCTCCATAATTTGTTCGTTATTTTTTGCATACCGCCCAAGCTCAGCGACGGCGATATCCGTTCGCTGTAGCGCATTGATAATATAAGTGCCCTCTTGTAAACCGGGCTTGATACTAAGCCTAAAGCCATAGTATCATCCCACTTAAACGAATGCTGTACGCACCGGGTACCCAAAGGGCACAGGCGTACGCATATTTTGTCAACCATCTCATACAACCTGTTATGCGGTTCTATAATGCTATAAGACAATTTTACTGCGGTGTGGACTTGCATGCAAGAAGTATTTACATCTGTATTATCCGGTTGGCACTAGCCTGCATACCTATTACGCAGAGCTGCCGTTTTGAATGGGATGGTATAAGGTTATGACATATTTCCCGCCCGCCTCAGGAGTGTCTGGGTCGCACAGATACGGGCTGATGCCTCTGTGCTGTCGCTATGGTTGTATAAGAATATCTTATAATTATAGCTATTGAACCCCAATAGGTGTTTAGTGCAGACACGATTCCCGTGTTCAGCCTCACCTTGAGATTAAGATGGAATCAACTTAATGGGTGTCTGTGCCCTTTGGGTAATGGATGATTGCCTTGCTTCTGTAAAGTTTGTATAAACCAAAAAACTATTTTTGGCTCAGGTGACCTTTTTGCCCTTGACATCGGGGGGCTTATAGGTGTTAGCTTTTCAGATATTTCTCTATGAAGAAACGAGGCCTCAAGACTTCTATTCCGTAATATCCTGATACATCAAGCAAGTGTTTATCTCCACTTACGATTATCCATGTTTGACTCGCAATGGCACATGCAATAAATTTGTCATCATCAGAGTCATTACAAACATTCTCAGGTAGAGCAGGTGGGGTGGCTATATGAGCCTCGATAGTTAATAACTCAAAGATGGGTTCCAGATTAACCTTGCTAAACCGTTTTCCCAGTGTTTCTCCCACTCGGTGATATTCCTCTAGTATTTCCTGAGAAACCACCAATTGAAATTTCCTATCCCGCCAACCTCTGAGAATCTTGTATGGCGGACCAGAGAAGAAGACGCCGGAAACAAATACATTTGTATCTAAAATAATTTTCATTTCTGTTTCCGGACTTTGACAATGGCAGCCTTGATGTCAGACCGCTTTAAACCCGATAATCTGGCCTGTTTTCTTGCTCTGGCAATTAGTTCATCGAATTCTTTCATTGAAGGACATGAAATGCTTTTGAGTATCACCACGTCTTTTTCTCCTACCACAACAAATTGAGAACCAGCCTTCAATCCTATTTTCTCTCGTATCTCTTCTGGGATAACCACTTGCCCTTTTGAGGACATTTTTGTAGTTGCTAAAGACTTCATGATTTGCCTCCTTTCAAATAATATCACTCTTACCAGTAAGATTGTAAGACAGTTTGAATCATTTGGCAAGAAAAAACAATAGAATTCAAAAAGTTTTTACAAGCTAACGCCCAAGCTCAGCGACGGCGGTAGCCGTTTGCTGTAACGTTTAGTTAGCTATTGTTTAGGTACAATTTGTCAATGATAAAGATTTGACCCCATTCTTTACATAACGCCCAGAAATCAGCGACTGGTTAGGATTTTCAACCATGAGCTATCCTGTGAAGCAATTCTGAAATAAATG
>QIJM01000357.1 GCA_003232445.1 Paraglaciecola arctica | reverse complement strand
TATTTTCTTATAGTCTGTGTCACGGGCTTGTCCAACAATAGGATAAGATCGTGGATCGCTTCGCTCTCACAATCTATCCTTATTCGTTATGCTTTATTGTCATTATATCAAATCGTGCTCTATCAACCGTACTTACGTTATTTGAGTTATCTAGCTTGATGTAGATATGTTTCGGAGACAAAAGAATAAGCCTTCCTTTTAGTTCATTATCCGCGAGCATCTTCGGCACCAAAGAAACCTCAATACTTCCTCCAACCCCATAGATCTTTAGGCCATTAGCAAGAACTGCAGACGCTTGCTCTCGAAGGTGTAATGACATGAATGTTATTATGAACATTACAGTAATTAACGACCTAAGTTGCTCATTTGGTTTTGCATGTAGAAGAAAAGCTATATGGGTAGAAATAAATAAGCCAATTGCACATAAATATGCGACTCGGAATATATCCCCGTCTTCAGGAAATGTCACAAATAGTATGGTGATAAAGAATAGATTAAATAAGACAATGCCAATAAACGGTAGCGTTTTAAAATTGTCTTTTTTCCACTTCTCCACAAGGGGCACAACCCACCAAAATAACGCTAAAGATGTCATTAGCACAAATATTGACGTAAGAAAAAAGAAGACCTTTAGGCCAAAGAGACCTTCAGAAAAAAAATCATATGAGAAAAAACCGTGATGTCCCATATAAATCAAAAACAATAACAATGGAATATGTGCAAAAAAGATGGAAGAAAGCACGAGGGTTAGCGCTCTATAGATGATTTCCTGTTTTTCTTTCAACACTTCAGCTAGCATTCATCCTCCGATGATGTTTTTAGCATAACTTTCATTTAGGTGGAAATTTCTGTTTATCTGGAAAATTTTCCAGATATGCACAGCCCTTTTTTATATCATGCAACTAAGGGTATTGATTTGCAAGAAGAAAATTTATTTTGGGTAAATATGCCTCATAGATATCAGTAATTTATTCCATCTAACTCGGTAAAATATCTTACTTAATCGCAGGTAAGCTGCTGATTACAGGTGTGGTCGATATTGATTAGACTTAAATTCCTAAAAAGGGTCCACCTATGTCAAAGCTGTTAAATGATGTTAGAAATGCATTGCGGGTATCTCATTATGCGCTGAAAACCGAGAAACCTTATGTGTCGTGGATTAAGCGGTTTATTTTATTTCAGAACAAGACCCACCCGCTGGAGATGGGGAAAAAGGAAATTGAAGAGTTTTTAACCTGGCTTACGGTCAAGCGGCATGTTTCTCCATCAACACAAAACCAGGCCTTGCAGGCCATTTTATTTTTATATCGGCGAGTAAACTTGACCTGCCGTGGATGGATGATGTTGTTCGGGCTAAGCGCCAGGAGAGGGTTCCTGTGGTTCTTTCTCAGGCTGAAGTTACTAGGGTTTTAGCGAAATTAAATGGGCAGAGCCTGCTGATTGGGCGCTTACTGTATGGCAGCGGTTTACGTTTAATGGAGTGTTTGCGATTACGCTTGATGAATCTTGATTTAGATCGTTTGAGCCTGACTGTTTTTGCCGGCAAGGGTGGTAAAGACCGGGTAACAGTTTTACCAGAAAGCTTGCTTGTAGATATCAGGGATCAGGTGCAGAGGGTTAAGCTGTTCCATCAACAAGATATAGCCGCGGGCTATGCTGGGGTTTCAATGCCTGTTGCGTTAGCGAGGAAATATCCTCGGGCAAGATTTGAACTGAAATGGCAATATTTGTTTCCTTCCTACAAGCTAGCCTACGACCCGCGCGAGAATAGTTGCCTGCGACGACACCATTTGCAGGACTCAACGATGCAGAAGGCGATGAGAAAAGCGGTTTTGTTAGCCCATATTCAAAAACGGGCCAGTTGTCATACTTTGCGGCATAGT
>QIJM01000593.1 GCA_003232445.1 Paraglaciecola arctica | reverse complement strand
TTTTTCAACGAAATATTTCAGTGACAAATAGTTTGGTAGTCAGTGCCCTAGTATTTAAAGTAGTATAACACTGTAAATAGCAACTCTCTTAAGTTGTAGATGAAATGAAATCAGATCAGAAGAATTAACCTGTATGTCACAATATGAAATGAGTCAATCAAGCTCTATAACAAGCCCAAAAATAAAATCAGGTCGTCCTAAAAGTGCTGAAAAACGCAAAAATATGCTGGCGGCGGCAGAGTTAGGTTACAGTGCCACAACCATGGATTTGGTTGCAGCCAAAGCCAATGTATCGAAACAAACGGTTTATTCACATTTCAAAAATAAAGACGATGCTTATGTATGGGCGGTTACTTTTCTTAACATGTTAAAAGGTGATTTCCATTTTCGCAGTATTTTAGGTTTATCTTACAGCCTGAGTGAAACCCAACAAGAGAAACTGGTAGCAACAGCGGTCGCCAATTTTCGGAAATTAATACTGAAATGAAACATCCTACTGAGACACGATGTCAGCATTCAAAATAATCTAGCATTAGTGCCACAAGAAGTAACGCTCAGGCCAAGTATTCTCGTTGTCGGCTCAAGTTAATTAACTATAAAATACTTAAAATCGCAAAAACAGGTTGTGTAATATACAAATTGTTATAGATTGGTTCAGAGAACTAACGTTTAAGGAGGAAAGTCATGAACAGTTATAATTTCACAATTTTCAAATATGCATTTCAGTCAATACTTGTCGCAATTGGTTTAACATCGATCGCGTTTTCTAGCTATGCATTGCAAAACAGTTCCGAAGATGAAGAGTTAGCGCGCATGCAAGCGCAGCTTAATGGCGAAGTTATGTCTCGACCATTTTTGGCAGAAAAACCAAAAGAAGTCGATGCCTACATTAAAAGTATGTTAGAAAAAAAAGCTAAGCCTCCTGAATATGTTGGCTCCCATTGGCGCACTGGATATACATGTCGAGACCTACTTCGCTATAACTGGACTCAGTATCGCAATTGTCGTTATTACCGTCGCTACCACGGTAGGTATTATTATTAACATCAAGTTTTTTAACCGGTGAAAACCACTTTAATTATGACCAATAAGGCAATAACAATGATTCAAAGGATGTACCATTTCAAACTACTCATACTTACTATCACTGCACTCACACTATCTGGGTGTGCAGCCGTACATACTTCTATAGCCAAAAAAGATCTTGATGTGCAAACCAGATTAAGCACCTCAATTTTTGTCGATTCAGTGGCACCGGAGAAACGCAAAATATACTTAGAAGTACGCTCTGCCGTAATAGAGTTTGATCGTAATTCATTTAGGACGACTTTGACTGAGCAAATAACCAACAGCGGCAATGGTTACACTATTGTCGACAGCCCAAAAAACTCACAATATACCATGAGTGTCTTCGTGCGTAACCTTGAGAAAGCTTCACCTTCAGCTGCTGAAAACTATCTCAAATCAGGTTATCAAGGTGTTGCAGTGGGTACTGCCGCAGGTTATGCAACCGGCGGTGGATATAGGAGTGCAGCAGCGGGAGGCCTCATTGGTGGTTTAGTATCGTATCTACTGCGGCAAATGCTTTTGTAAAAGACGTAACTTACTTACTAGTTGCTGACATTCAGATTAAAGAACGGGCACGTAAAGGCGTATTAGTTCGTCGTGATTCAAAAGTTAATATTAAGATCTCAGACGACGGAGCTACAACTCAAACATACTCAGAAGCGACCAATCAAAAAGAATATCGCACTCGGATCGTGACCACGGCAAATAAGGCCAACTTAAAGCTTGAAGAAGCTCAAGCCATTATGTTTGAAAAAACAGCCTACGCGATGGCATCTTTCTTCTAACCTCCAATTTCAAGTCCGCGCTAGCCGCGCGGGCTTTCATTCCTCAGAATGATCCCATGAAATTTCGGCACTACAGATCCAACTTTTTTCATCCTTCCAACCCTTCTATCTAATTTTAGCAATGTGCAACAAACTGTAAATACCATCTCTCTATGCCCTTATCACTCGATAGTCAACTCACTATGAAGGCTCTGACGATGGCGTTTGAAAGTCGAGGGAAGCCTAAAGATGTGATGTTTCATAGTGATCAAGGTAGTCATTATACGAGAAGGAAATTCAGACAATTGATTTGGCGCTATCAGCTCACTCAAAGCATGCAGTTAACTTCGCCAAAAAGTAGGTGAAAATAGCACTAACAGCGAAAATATTTCTAATCGACCAAACAACATTGCCACTATTAATAACCATTTA
>QIJM01000087.1 GCA_003232445.1 Paraglaciecola arctica | reverse complement strand
CTACTATTTAGATGAATTTTTGCCTTTTTGTGATGTGTTAAACAACTTAAACACACCTTTTACCCTATTTGACTTAGGTGCTGATATAGGTGCCGTTTCATCTTTAGTATCGGTGCACTGTGCAAATCTGAAAAATGTGGCGGCTTTTGAACCCAATCCTAAGTCTTTTGATGTACTAACTGCCAACCTTGATAATCTTAGTCAGCCTGCAAAGTGTGTTAAAGCTGCCGTGTCCAACTTTAACGGTTTAACCACCTTTCATGCTGACACCGACAGATTAAATGACCACGAAGGTTATATAGACCATAGTGGAGTAGGGGACACGGTTGTCACTTCACTGGATAAGTGGCAAACTAATCAAGATGATTTTCTGGTTGAAAAAACCTTAGCTTTGAAGATTGACGTAGAAGGTCAGGAAATCCAGTTACTTCTTGGGGCCCAAGCGTTAATTAAAAATGCAGAAAAAGTTATCATATTGATAGAAGTCCACCCACAAGTGCTGGCAAGAACAAACCATACCCCAGACAATTTATTTGCAACTGCTGAGCAATTCCGAGACTTTGATTGGACTGTGCCTCTTTATAAAAATACCCCAGTTAACCGTAATCTTAGTTTTTTTGAACAAGTACCCATGAGACAATACGATGTTATAGGTATTTCTCGTTAATACCGTATTTGAAAAGCTTGGTATTCATATTAAATAACTCATCACCTGTTAAACAGTACTGTATATTTTCAACCAAGTTAGGTAAACCATGAATAAAAAAGTGTTAGTGCTAACTGAAAATTTTCCGCCTGTTTCTGGGGGAAGTGGTCGATGGTTCTGGGAACTATATTCGCGTTTACCTGAAGAGCAATATCTGATTTTGGCTGACGATATAGAAGGCGCTGCAGAGTTTGATAAGACTCACGAGCTGAATATTATACGCATGCCACTAAAATCATCACAATGGGGCTTAAAAAGTATAAGAGGTCTTAAGTTTTATTGGCGAGTATTTTGGCAAATAAAAAATATCATCAAACATCATCGAATTACCCATATTCATTGCGGTCGAGTCATCCATGAAGGGGTCACTGCCTGGTTACTCAAGTTAATTACAGGCACGCCTTACTTGTGTTATGTACACGGCGAAGATGTGGAAACCGCAGCCACAAGTGGTGAACACAATCTGATGGTTAAACAGGTATGTAAACACGCAGATACACTTCTATGTAACAGCCATAACAGCGCGAATATTGTAAAACGTCTTAATTATGCCAGTGACGATAAAATACATGTATTACATCCTGGTGTGGATGCATCGGGCGTTTAAACAGCAAATGGGATGGCAAGGACGCAAGATTATTATTACAGTAGGCAGGCTTCAAGCGCGTAAAGGACAGGACATGATGATCCGCGCCACTGCTTTGTTAAAACAACAGTTTCCCGAAATACTTTATGCTGTTATTGGTCGTGGAGATTGTCTTGAAAGTCTAAAGGCTTTATCTGCAGAGTTAAGTCTTAATGATCATGTGCAATTTTTGACTGATGTGACAGACCCCCAGATGATCCAATGTTATCAGCAAAGTGATATTTTTATTTTAGCTAACCGTACTATCGGCAATGATATTGAGGGCTTTGGTATGGTGCTGGTTGAAGCACAGTCTTGCGGGAAACCCGTCATAGCCGGTGACTCTGGCGGTACCAAAGAGACGATGCTTCTCAACGAAAGTGGCTTTGTGATTGACTGTACTGATGTAAAGTCGATATCGACAACTGTTGCTCAGCTTTTAGCTGACCCAGAGCGCATTGCTGAAATGGGTAAGATTGGCCGTAAACATGTTGAGTCAGAACTGGATTGGCAGGTACATGTTCAAAAGGCCAGCCTGCTGTTTAACCAGTGATAGCGGCAAAAGGGTTATTAGCCAGCGCTGCTTTTTCAAGTAGCGCTAAATTTCTAAGTCGTATTATTGGGCTGGTCAGCACCCTTATCCTAGCGCGCATACTCACGCCAACAGATTTTGCGATGATTGCCATTATTGCGATTGTGCTGCATCTATTTGATATTTTGTCGCATACGGGCTCAGAGCAATACATAGTGCAAAAATCTGAGGTGGATGATGGCGACTTGAACACTGCCTGGACCCTAGACATATTATTAAAATCGTTGATGTGTTTGTTATTGATTGCAATTGCCCCCTTAATTGCCGATTTTTTTGAGCAGTCTCATCTTAGTTTTGCCATACAAGTTGCTTCAATCACGCTTATTATTAATGCACTTAAAAATCCTGGCCTGTTGTTATTAAAAAGAGACTTAGATTATAGGAAGGTCTTTTACCTGTCTTTAGTTCAGCGAATAGCCAGCTTTGTAACGGTTATTTTTGTGGCACTTAACTGGCAGAGTTACTGGGCCTTTGTGATTGCCGATATAGTAGGGGCGGCAGTTTTTACATTAGGTGCCTATAAAATTCAGTCATTTCGCCCAACTTTTAGTTTACTTAAAGTGAGTGAGCAGTGGCTATTTTCTAAGTGGCTTTTAGGCAAGAGTATTGTGGGTTATTTGCGTTCGCAGATTGATACAGTGCTGGTGGCTAAATTTTTTAGTACC
>QIJM01000500.1 GCA_003232445.1 Paraglaciecola arctica | reverse complement strand
GCCGCTTGATGTGATTTTAGTGCGGTAAACCAACCTTTAGATAAATAAGAACAACATTCAAGTAACAGTTTTTTTAAACCAGCCAGATTCTCGTGTTGATTCTGAATACATGTTTGAGCATCACCAATAAGTTCTTTTGCCGACTTTGTTGCTTTAAAGCCAATGTAAACGGGTTGGAAGTTAGGCGTGTTTTTAGTTTGCACAGCCACAAAAGTATTCGAATTGGGTAATACTTTTTTGGTGAAAATAAGCACATTTTGCTTCATAAACAATGCTGCTTATTTTTGGCTTAAGCGAATTTTACTGCGCGCTGTAGACAGTTTGGAATTTTCAGCATAACGCCCTTTAGTGACATGATGAATATGAAAAACGCCGTCTATTTGTTTAGGTTTACCATCGGTGCCTAACAGCCAGCGAAAAGCGGCATCTTCATAGGTTTTGCGCCAGCGTTCAGATTCAGTTTGAAACATCGATAGTTTTTCACAATAACCGATTGCACGGGCAACGTCGCCATGAACAATTTGAAATGGACCGCGTGCTTTATCGCGGGATTTTCCGCGTGCGTACAAACTAAAATTTTTTGTATTAATATCAATTACTTGTGGTTCATAATCTTGTATTAATAATGGATCGTTGTCTTCTAACATCTCAGTGATTTTTTCTTCTTCAGGGAAGAATAACAAGCCTTTTTCGCCTTGCAAGCTATCGGCCAGCGAATCTAAGCAGTTTTCGTGAAAGATAATGTCGCAATCGGTAAACCAGATCCAGTCAGCCTTTGTTGACCGCGCGGCCATATTACGGCCTATGCCGCGTCTAAAGAGTTTTCCCTTAGAAAGCGGATAGAAGTTCCAGGTGATATTCGGCATGGTTATTTGGCCAAAAAAATCTAATGTCGCTTTTGTTTTAGTGTCTTCTTCAGCATAAAAAACGGTGACGGTTAAATTTAGTTTTGTTGGTGGATAGTTTATAAACGAACTTAATTGATAAGTTAGCATGTTGGCATAACCCCAGCAGTGAGTAACAATTTCCAAATCAAACTTACCTTCTACTGCTTTACGGTCTGCTTCAGTAGGTATTTTATCGCGCAACAATGACTGGGGTAAAATACGACCAAGCACTAAGCGATAAGCCTGTATGGCAAAGCTGTTAAAGCGACTTGGTGGAAATGTTTTTGTTATTATCATGATGAATAAGCAAGCCAATTGTAAAAGGATACCATATTGATCCAATTGTAATTTAATCAAAGGCACAAGAGTTCAATGGAATACTATCAACTAAACCAAGCCAATCTTATTCACTATCTACAATCGCTTCCTGAAGTCCAGCAAAAATTTTCGTCTTTCGATCATGTAGAGGTGCGGGAGATAACCGATGGCAATATGAATTACGCTTTCATCGTCACCAACAAGTTAGACGCAAATCAATCAGTATTTGTAAAGCAGGCTCCCCCCTACATTAAAGTGTTAGGTGAGGAGTGGCCATTGACCCGTCAACGGATGGTAGCGGAAATGAATGCCTTACATTATCAATCTAGCGTATGCCCAGAGATGGTGCCAAAGGTGTATTACCAGTCTGAAGTTTTGTCTGTGCTAATTATGCAAAACCTCAGTAACCACGCTATTCTGCGTACAGAGCTAATACAAGAGCGATGTTTACCTAGATTGGCAGAAGACTTATCTACTTTTCTCGCAGAGACATTATTTTATTCTTCTGATTTCGCTCTGCCATCAGCAGATAAAAAAGCGATGGTCAGCAAAAGTAGCAATCAGGATATGTGCAAAATCACCGAGGACTTTGTATTTACTTACCCTTTTGAGCATCATGAAATGAATGATTACAATCCTGCCTTGTCGCAATCTGTTATCGATTCTATTCAAAAAAATCCAAATGTCCGAGCTCATATTGCACAAATGAAGTATACGTTCATGAACAAGCCAGAAGCTTTATTACATGGTGACTTACACACCAGTTCAGTCATGGTAAATGTGCAACAAACTTTTGTGATTGACCCTGAGTTTTCTTTTGCAGGCCCTATGGGATTTGACATTGGCGCACTCATTGCCAATTTATACTTAAACTACTTTTCCCATGCACATAAGTCATCGGCTGGATCTGTCGATTACAGCCAATGGTTACTGCAGACTATTGACGACCTTTGGTACAAATTTGAAGGTAAGTTTTTATCTTTGTGGTTAGAACATGAGCAGTCGGATCAAAGCGCTTTTATGGGCAAGGATCTGACAGGCGACAGTCATCAAGCTTTTAGACATGCATTTTTAAAGCAGCTGTTAAGCGATACCCTAGGTTTTGCCGCATGTGAAATGATACGTAGAATTTTAGGCGTCGCAAAAGTGGCTGATTTTATGCAATTTGAAGATCAAAAGCTCAGAGCAACACTAGAAACGCAAGCACTTAAAATGGCTACAACAATGTTGCTTAATCGCCAATCCTATAAGAACTTTGATTTTATAAGTATGAGCAGATTTTAATTGAGACCCGTTTCCCTGCTGTAAACAGAGAGCTTATCTATTCCCCACACCATACTCCGACTTGGAAGTCACGCTAGTTACTAGTAACAACTCTATAACTAAGCTCAGTTATTGCTATGAAATTAGCCACCGTTGAATTATCAGTGATATCTGATACTGCTATTGTAAAAAATGATTTTTTTGGTAATAACAGAATTGGCGATTACTACATTGGTGCGGTAGGGAGCATCATTACTCCTCCTCCTATGCCACCGGCTAATTTTCGGGTTGAGTAGTTGGCTCTTAAAAAAGCATTCTCACTGCGTATTACCAATGTGCCGCGCAGTAC
>QIJM01000057.1 GCA_003232445.1 Paraglaciecola arctica | reverse complement strand
TGATATTCTCCTTGTTGTTTCTGTGTTATTCCTGACTGAATCTAGCCTTTAGATAGTTGTTGCTGGTTGCCTTCCATGTGCGCCCAGCTTGATGTATAAACGCTTCAACGATGAAGCTGTTTTCCTTCCCTCCTTTGAGTAAAGTTGTGAATTCGTTTGGTTCAATAATGTTGTTTAGTTGTTGGCTCATACTATGCCCTTGATTGCTACTAGCACCGTTCTCACTTTGCGAATCGCCTGTGGTTACACTGGTTTTATATCCCCATGCTTTACCGAAGACTTTTGAAGCCCATTCATTAGTATCAGGGTCGCTATTGGCGTGGAATATCTTAGTAGAGAGATTGCCAAGTATGCTAGAAGCCATAGCTTTGCCCTTATCGCCATTACCAAGGGCAACATGATAATTAGGTATGTTTTGCGTCAAGTAAACGGTACAGGCTCGTTTGCTGCGTGCGGTTTGTTGGTAGCTCACATCAAAGCTATTGAGAAAAAATTGATTTTCATCACACCATATGAACACGGGTCGATCATTTTGTTGAATATCTCTGCGTTCTATCATTTGTTGCCACATGAGCTTATAGAGGCTCTGCGCCACCCGCCCGATATGTGAATAATCTTTGATATTTAGATCAATTAGAACAATGCCACCTTTGAGGGTGACATCAGGTGGGCAAGTGGTTTTGCCACAAAATAGTTTGCGCAAAGTGCCACGTAAGAACGGATCAACGGAGCTTGTAAACATGCCTACAATGCTGGAGCGGGTTTTATCGGCATAAGCAATAAACTCATTTAGAAAATATGTTTCGGTCATTGTGTAGTCATCGAGCAAATCAGGATTATTTTTTACAGCTTGATTGGCTTTTTTTAGGAGTGAGAAACAATAGGATTTAGCGCACCAATTGGCATTGGTTATTTGTTCCTGTGATGTTGGGGCGGAGATTATTACTCTGTAGATATCGGGAATGCTTAAATGCGCTTCTGCGAGCTTCATTAAGTCGATTGTGTTGCGTAGTAGCTGCTTTGCTGCCTGCGCCCAGAAAGGATCATTTCCACCGTCCATAGAGCGTTGTGCAGCGATTTCTATCACATGGGTTAGTAAGGTAACAATATTTTCTGTATGCCCGCCCTTTGGTCGTTTTAGCTCGTAATCAAGGAAGTTAAAAACTTCATTTCCATTTTCTTCTATAATAAATAAATGATCTGCTCTGCCCGCTTGGGTAATCCAATTTATCCAGTCGGTGCGGTCTTCGGATTTTACGGTTAGAATCAGCCCCCCAAAGCCCGCTTGCAAGAAGCGTTGTGAAAGGACTCTTCCACTACCCGAAGTTTTACCGCTGCCCGTACCACCGAAAATCTGCACGCCCTCGCATGCGTCCTTGAGCGTCCATATATCATCATCAGAGAGTTGTAATAACGGTAAATCCAGAGACCAATCAGACAAGCAAAATCACCTCATTCCTTGAGTTATACTTCAACGCTAATTGTTAGCAAGTCAACCTTTAAGCGAAAGGCCTCGTCAGAGTTGTACTTCAAAAATTTTGGAATTTAGTCAGAATCCTATTGAAGCAGATATCATTAATGTAATACCTGTTACATCCTTTCTCTTTGTATAATCTTCTGCATTTAAGCCCGCAGGAGGTGAGTTTCCTTCATTAACTCCATTAGCTAAAACAAGACGATCTTTGTGCACAGTCCACCCAATGCCAACATTAAGAGATGTTCGATCCTGATATTTGTTATCGCCGTGCCAATATCCATAAACTAAACCAGCAGCAATGCCATTGATACCATTGTCAAAATCATAGAGGCCTAAAAATGGAGAGAGTGAATGACCTGAAGTAATTGCACCTTCAACAACTTCATCGTCCTTTTCCTTGCCCTTTTTCGTACAGTTTTTCTCAATCTTGAGTCCTTTATCCCTACATTTACGTAGAAATGCAAAGCTATAGTGAATTTCAAGGCCAATTGCAGTTGAATAGTCAGAGCCAGAAGAACTAATTGTCCCATCGCCACGTATTTTAACATCTTTAGAATCTTGCAAAACTTCATCATCATATTCAATAACAAATAAAGCAGGGCCGAATCCAAATTGATCAATATTTTGTATTTCATTTTGATTAATATTTTGATCAAAATTTTGTATTTTATTCGTCTCCTGCGCTGAAGCGGAGATTGAAAGTAATAAAAAAAATAACGCAGTTATTGTGTTTTTCATTTAAAAACCTACCTGTATTTGATTAAAACTGACTTTGTATTTACTAATTGTGCGTTGCACATAACAGTGAAAATTCGTCTGCGACTTTTTCGAGTCTTCGCAAACACTGCCTGAAGTTTTACCGCTGCCCGTACCACCAAAAATCTGCACGCCCTCGCATGCGTCCTTGAGCGTCCATATATCATCATCAGAGAG
>QIJM01000019.1 GCA_003232445.1 Paraglaciecola arctica | reverse complement strand
AATGGGTTTCTCTTTTGTCTTATGCCGTTTAGTATATGCGTTTACCTACCAATCACATACTGCTAGTTGGAGAATTATAATGAAAAAGGTCAACCTACAACTAAATAACCTGAATCCAAATAGATAAACGTTATTTATTAACACCCAATAAAAAGCCGAACACGTTACCGTGGTCGGCTTCACTTTATCATTTTGATAACCAGCTACTCTCCGTGCTGAACCTTATTCCCTTACTCTGTTGCCCTTCAAAAGGGCGATTTATCCCGAATTAACCGGGTAATTTAAACTGTAATGTTTTGTCATTTCGACTAAATACTGTTTCAAATTTATATGTTTGGATGTCGATATTTACCTCAAATTAAATGTTGCCATGTTTAAAGGTAGTATGACCTGCTCTCTTAATTTGAGTTGACTCTATAAAGGGCGGAAAAAAGGGCAACTCTCTTTTACGCTAGGTTCTTCAAAGTGTTTCTCGTATGAGCTTTTGCAGTGATTTTAACTAAAACCCTACTTCACTTTGATTACTATTAAGTATAGTCGACAATGGCACTTTTACATTGCTAACTTCGATTATTTCTTGTACTAAATTGCACTAACAAAATTGTTTTTATTACCTCTTGGTATTGCAGCTTTTGCTTCATCGTCTATCACTTTTCCGATCACCGCCATAACGGGTGGTGAATCAACACTTATCTTGTTTTCACGTAATTCAAATTCATCTGGAACCACCAATTGATAAGAGCAAGAAACGTTTTCGATGCTGATACAGAAAAAAATTTTCCCAGTTGAACAATAGATGCTTTGGTATAATTAGAGCAATCGAACAACATAATGAGTTAGATTCAAGATTGAAAACAAAGTTAATAACACCTGAGGGCTACAAAAAGCTCTATGATGAGCATGACTATCTATGGATGAAAAAGCGTCCTGAAATTACAAAAATTGTTAGCTGGGCTGCTAGTCTCGGAGATAGATCTGAGAACGCGGATTACACTTACAACAAACGTTTATTACGCCAAATAGATAGACGCGTTAGATTTCTGAGGAAACTGCTTCCGGAACTGCAGGTTGTTCACCATTCCCCTGCGCAAGATGGCAAAGTATTTTTCGGTGCTTGGGTAGAGATTGAGAATGACGATGGCGAAATTAAGAATTTTCGCATTGTTGGCCCAGAAGAAATTTATGGTGAAGATAAAGTCTTCATATCTATTGATTCACCTATGGCAAGAGCTCTAATCAAAAAGAGCGTAGATGACGTATGCACTGTAAAAACGCCTAGCGGCACAAAAGAGTGGTTTATAAACTCAATTGAGTATAAAGATGCCTTTGAGAAAAAGAAGAGGCTGTAACGAATTTTGTGTAACTACTTATCATAAATTACTCTATTGAGAATGAAGGATAATATATTTGTGTGGAAACATTAGATTACCCCAAACTTTAGGGTGCGGGGGAGTCCAATTAGCTTATTAAAACGTTGTAAATTGAGAGGATAATATGAAGCCATTTTTAATCGCTATTGTAATATTTATGCTAGCTAGCTGTAATTCAGACGGAGATAAAATAAGCGGGACGGGTGAAGAAAATTATGCTGGGAGTGGAGTAATGTGCGAACGACCTATTAACGTTATATATTCTAAACAAAAGCATACAGCTAAAGGGTACATAGTCTCATTTAACAAGTCTGTCGATTTGGATAGTATATCTGCTGAATATTTGAAAAAGTATGACGACCTAGAAATCTACTCTCACTTTTCATCACTTAATGCATTTCATGGAAATTCTGGTGATAAAACACTGCAGAGTATTCAATGCGAGCAAGGTATTAAGTCAATTCAGTACAATATACCTCAAGAATTAGATTCAAAAAATACTTGATCTAAAACGTTTTTTGCCTGATTTTTTTCAAACGAAATTCTACTCGTTTGAAAAAATCAGGCAGACGCCACGCCAGGTTGCGTAAGCCAATTATCTAATACAATAAACTATAAACCTTGCGTCGATACTTCGACTTCAAAGGATCCCCATCAGGCAAGGCATTAATCATATCCAACGTTAGCTTCTTTGCGTCACCAAAGTTAAGATCTTTATATAATACCGACAAAATCAGCTCTAACGCTTCTTCTACTTGAGTGGTTTGATGTAATTGCACAGCGAGCTTAACTTTAATCTCTAGGTCATCTGGACTTGCCTCTAGCGCTGCTTGCAAGGCTTTGATTTCAGGTGAATCAGCGGCTTGTTCAGCCAATTCAATTTTACCTAAGATACTTTTAAACAAAATGTCTTGATCAACTAAACCAATTGTTTCTAACAAGGCTTTGGCTTGTTTAATTTGACCTAGCTCTACTTGGCAGTCGGCAAGTAACAACTTGATATCGGCTCGCTCGGCATTCATATCATGGGCTTGTTTAAGCACAGTATAAGCTTGCTGATAATCCCCTGCGCTGACTAGTTCAACCGCTTGTTCATATAACGCGTCTTCTGGCTTGGGTAAGTGTTTTTCAAAGGTGGTAATAATTTGTTCTTCGGTTTGTACACCAGCAAAACCGTCAATGGGTTGGCCTTCTTTTACCAAAATCACTGTAGGTAGGTTTTGCACACCAAATTGCCCAGCGATTTCTTGCTGTTTCTGGCAATCAACACGGGCGTGGATCAAATTGTCGCTAAATTTAGCTGCTACATTTGCTAAAATCGCAGCAAGTTGCTGACTTGGTTCATAACCTTCAGCCCAAAACTCCACCATCACCACTTGTGTTTTGCTGGAAATTTTCTGGGGTAATATCAACCACATTATTCATAATAGAGTCCGTATACTTTTGCTTGAACTTTGGATGGGGTCAAATCATTGAAACTCAAGCCGTTCATTGATTTAGGTCTAAACAGATCCTATACATTTTGTATTTATTCGCTATGCTAAATTTATGATTAAACAGCAAGCTAAAAGTTAACTGTCATGACCCAACAAGCGCCCCCTCAATTTAACAGTTTTGCCGAGTTTTATCCTTATTACCTGTCTGAACATGAAAACATGATCTGTCGGCGTTTGCATTTTGTTGGCTCAGCTTTGATTTTGGTTTTATTGGCCTACATCCTTATGACTGAGCAATGGTTGCTGTTATGGTTATTACCTGTTTTGGGTTATGGATTTGCTTGGTCAGGGCATTTCTTTTTTGAACACAATAGACCCGCCACCTTCAAATATCCGTATTACAGTTTGTTAGGTGATTGGGTCATGTTTAAAGATATGTTACTTGGCAACATCAAACGTTAGCGTTTATTGATCTAATGATTTACATATTGATAACGATTTAAGTTTAGCTACTGGTTAACCAGCTTTAAATAGTCTGTTTTTTTAATGTCAATATCGTTTGATTAAAAAAAGTACAAAATTGTTTGTTTACTGCCCTTTCCAAGCCAACAAAAAACCCTTAGACTTGCGCCCCTTTTTAGAGTTTGGTCGATTTTTGCACAATTAAATGTGAAGGATAATCATTCTATATTATGCAGATTGGTCCATATGTGTTAGAAAATAATTTGATCCTGGCTCCCATGGCGGGAGTGACAGACAGGCCGTTCAGACAATTATGTAAACGTCTTGGGGCAGGTTTGGTGGTATCAGAGA
>QIJM01000031.1 GCA_003232445.1 Paraglaciecola arctica | reverse complement strand
AAACCTCACGGTTTTGCCCTTGCCATTCGCTAGTAGTTAACGTTTAATAACAATAAGTTACTTAAACGGTGATCTTCCTACAGAGGACTTTTACCTCATAAGTTCATGCCCATGCTGGGCGTACACAGGTTTTCAAGACGGACAAATTACAGTTGGCTTTTTGTT
Organism: Paraglaciecola arctica; assembly: GCA_003232445.1. Lineage (GTDB taxonomy): Bacteria > Pseudomonadota > Gammaproteobacteria > Enterobacterales > Alteromonadaceae > Paraglaciecola > Paraglaciecola arctica_A. The sequence continues at coordinate 1,434 of QIJM01000031.1, read as the reverse complement.
CGTGCCTCACTTATTTTAGCCAACTGCAATTTGCCGCTTAAAACGGCGTTAGCTGACGCGGCGACAGAGATCGGGTATGGAGGGTGGTGTGCAAGATTTGAATAAACTGAAATCAATGGAGGGAATTAGAGGTGTTGCTTCATTTATCGTTCTACTGAGTCATTTACAGTTGACGTTTTTTCTTGGTATTGGAGAGCAGTTTGAAAAATTCCTTTCAGAGTATTTGCCACATTTTTTTTCTTCGGCATTGGGTTATATGTTTAGAGCAATATTTGACGGTGATTTTTCTGTATGGCTGTTTTGGGTAATGTCCGGGTTTGTTCTTTCTATTGGTTATTTTAGAAGATCATGTTATGGCTCTTCAAGTGAGCTGGATGAAGTGAGGAGCTATCTATTGGCAAGTAGCATAAAGAGGTACTTTAGGCTGGTTGTTCCAGTATTTATTTCAGTATTGTTTGCGTATTTTTTACTTAAAAATGATTTAATGACAAACAAGTTGTTGGCAGAAAAGCTTGGGAGTGAATATAGTGTCTGGTTAGGGTCATTTTATGTTTTTGAAGCGTCTATTTTTGATGCGGTTAAATCAGCGATATGGAATACGTTTTTTAATTATTCCAAGCTTGAAAGTTATAATAGGGTTTTATGGACGATGGAAGCAGAGTTTTACGGATCATTATTTATTTTTGCATTTCTTAGTCTGGTTGGTTATTCAAAAATCAGGTATTTCATATACCCAGCAATTGTTCTTATTTTTTATACACTACAATTACATTGGTTAAATTCATTTGTTTTTGGCATTATATTATGTGATCTATATATGAATACAGCCAGTTATAAAGCTTTAGGAGTGTTAACGAAAAATAAATTCATATCTATCTTGTTAATGTTTTTTTTCTTGTTGTTGATAGGTATGCCAAATTACGCTGGCGTGGTTCATTTGATTTTGGCAGTCTTATTAGTATTTTTTGTAATCTCATCAAATATAATGAGTTCTTTTTTTTCATCTAAAGTTCCTGTTTTTTTAGGGAAAATATCATTTTCATTGTATTTAGTACACCTTCCAATTATATGTAGCGTTACAGGTGCTTCTTACCTTTTTGTTGAAGAAAGAAGTAACCATAATTTGGCGGTTGTAATATCCTTGATATTGACCATTGCCTTGTCTTTAGTATTGGCAATGATTTTGAATAAAATAGGCGATGAGAAAGGGATAAGACTTGGCCGGATAATATCCTCAGTGATTATTAGGCTTGGTCGTAAGAATCTCTCCTGATTGGCGCATAGGTGGTATGTTATACGACGTAAAGTATTAAACTATGTAAGGTGTAGTATATAAATCGATCAGCTAATCGGGTAGCCGGAGGTCTCCTCCAGCCCCCACAACACCCTGCATGCGGCTCCGCACAGGGCGTTTCACTTAGGATAGTGAAGCGC
>QIJM01000299.1 GCA_003232445.1 Paraglaciecola arctica | reverse complement strand
CTCAACATTTCACGCATACCAGGGCCACCTCTTGGGCCTTCATAGCGAATGACAACCACATCACCGGCTACCACTTGGCCATCAATAATAGCAGCAAAACCTTGCTCTTCTGAGTCATACACTTTAGCCGTGCCAGTAAAGCGTAATCCTTCTTTGCCGGTAATTTTTGAAACCGCACCTTCAGGCGCTAAATTACCACTTAATATAACCAAATGACTGTCCTTTTTGATTGGCTTATCAAAAGGTAAAATAATATTCTGACTTTTTGGATAATCCGCTACCCCAGCTAAATTTTCGGCCATGGTTTTGCCCGTTACTGTCATGCAATCACCGTGCAACATACCCGCATCTAACAAGCGTTTCATTAGAGGTTGAATGCCACCGATTTCAATTAATTCAGACATCAAATATTGGCCGCTTGGGCGCAAGTCGGCAATCACCGGTGTTTTTTCACCAATACGCACAAAATCATCCAATGTTACTTCTACGCCTACGGCGTCAGCCATCGCAATTAAATGCAGTACCGCGTTAGTAGAACCGCCTAAGGTAATGATCAGCGTGATCGCATTCTCAAAGGCCTTTTTGGTCATAATATCCGAAGGCTTAATATCATGTTCCAGCAAGTAAACAATGGCTTTTCCTGCATCAATACAGTCTTGTTTTTTATTATCTGAAACCGCGTTTTGCGCAGAGCTATTTGGCATGCTCATACCCAAAGCTTCAATCGCCGAAGCTAAGGTGTTTGCGGTATACATTCCACCGCAAGAGCCCGCACCGGGTATCGCAGTTTTTTCAATGTGTTCCAATTGAGTGATAGGAATATCGCCCGCAGCATAGCTGCCTACAGCTTCGAATACCGACACGATATCGGTGTGATTTTCGCCAGGTAAAATTGTACCGCCATACACAAAAATAGAAGGACGATCCAAGCGTGCTAAGCCCATCAAACATCCCGGCATGTTTTTATCACAGCCACCAATAGCAATAATGCCGTCGTGCCCCATGCCAGCCGATACTGCCTCTATTGAATCGCATATAACTTCGCGGGATACCAAAGAATACTTCATACCTTCGGTGCCCATAGAAATGCCGTCAGATATGGTGATGGTGTTATAAATCACACTTTTAGCACCCGCGCTATCTACGCCCTTACCCACCTCTTCTGCAAGAGTGTTGATGTGCATGTTACATGGCGTCACCATTGACCACGTTGAGGCAATACCCACCTGCGATTTTTTAAAATCTTCGTCGCCAAAGCCTACAGCCCTTAACATAGAGCGGCTCGGTGCCTGAGCAGCACCGTCTACAATTTTTTGTGAATATTTACGCGGTTTATCTGTATTCATTTCTTTATCTACTTTTTCAACTTAGATAAATGCACTATAGAATTGTATTGTATAACCCAATAGACAATCTAAGCTCATGAATTTATTAGTCTTATTTAGATTGTTTTTGAACAAGAATCGCTATCTGCACATCATGAACAATGAAATAAAAAGTAATAATTGAACGTGCAACTTGCGGGCATCATTTCAGAGAAACTAAAACCCGTTTTAATAAGGACGACTTTGTGCCCAATAGTTGGGTAAGCTAAAATACTGAAGGGGTGCCTTTCATTCATTCGCAAAGTAGACGTTAAACACTCTGCTAAGTTAGTATGTGTTAATAGCGAACAATGGAAGTTTCGATAATGGAATAAAGCGTTGCGCTCATAATTATCTGTAGCAAATTTCTGATTGGTGTGTAAGATTATATCTATCAAGTGCCTGTCCCTGATTGTTTTTTTACTTACCCAAGCAGCTTAATCGTGCCCGAGAAACGGACAATCACCCATTATTTTTGCAGATTTCAGCAAAATAACTGAATACCTAATGCCAGCCTGAAATAAATCAACAAGGCACTGGAAATTTG
>QIJM01000100.1 GCA_003232445.1 Paraglaciecola arctica | reverse complement strand
CTTAACTCAGCAGAGCTTATCCGCAACGAAACACAAACCGCCATCGCTCAGTTTGGTTGGCAGCAATGGGGCTTTTTACTACTACTGTTTGTTGTTTGGTTGTCATTTCAATTAATTGTTGCGAATGCGTTATGGCAACGTATCGACAGATTAAAAAAACGCAAATTAGGCTTACCTATTGGTGGCTTTTTTGTCAGCTGTTTTGTTATCAGCCATGCCTTGCATGTTTGGGCCGATGCCAACCTGTATCAGCCTATTGTGCAGCAAGATAATATGTTCCCCTTATCTTACCCGGCGACCGCTAAAACGCTGATGGCCAGATATAGCTTACTAGATATAGAAGACTATCAGCAGCGAAAGTCCTTGCAATTCAATCAAACCATCAAAGGTATGACTTATCCAGCTGAGCCAGTTTACTGCTCAGTAAATAGCAGCAAAAAAGTCTTGTTACTATCACTTGTGGAGGGAGAAATGCCGAACTCCATAGCTAGTTTGTCCGAGTTTGAGGATCACTATCTACTGCAATCCTCTGTAGACAATGGCATCACAACTGTTTTGTACGGGTTGCCTGAGCTGTATCATGGTGCTTTACAAAACTACTCGCCATTATTACTACAGTTACCACGCTCCATGGGGCTCAGCGTGTCTTTGTATCTCGACAATACTAGTGATCAACGACTTGCCACTTATCAGCAAGATTGGCAGCAATTTAAGCAAAACGTATTTAATACCTCGAGTAATTTATCTGTCGGTTTTGTTCAAGCAAAGCAATTAGATGAGCTTTTGACCGACGACGTATTAGCGCAATATCAAGTTATAGTGACTAACCTCGTTGATCAAAGCGTTTTAAATAACCCATTGTTAACCAATATTACCGTTAATAAATCGATGGCTAGCCTAGAAGACATCGCACCCACTGCATTAAATTTATTGGGCTGTGCAGCACAAGCCAAGGCGTATAGCACTGGGCATACACTCACCCAGAAAAGTCACCTCAACTACCTTGTCAGCACCCAAGGTAGCAAAGTATTGTTGCTGACCAACGAGCAACGAATTGAAATTATGAAAAATGGCAATGTGCGAGTATTTGACTTAAAAACAGGTGACGAAACCTTTAGTCAGGTTGACCCAAATATTCTTAGCCAAGGAATTAAACATCTAAGTCGCTTTTCTGCTAAACGTACGATTAGACCTTTGTAGCTACAGTTTAATTGAGGATAAATAGCATCCCCTCGCCTCGCACCACTGTTATGGCAGATGTCTTTGTAGAACTTTTACACAAACTTTTCATTTCTGTGTTGACACTATGTGCGATCACTGCCTTACCAGAGTTTGGCGTAAACAATGTTATCGCTATATAAAACGCCTATTGCCGCTGTTATACGAGATATCAGACCAACAACAGTACAAGCAAAAAACTCAACCGAGCAAAGCGATACCTTTTTTAGGTACTGCGTTTGAAACAGCTGAAATCATTTTTGATAAACGCTTAGAGTCACCACAACTCACC
>QIJM01000300.1 GCA_003232445.1 Paraglaciecola arctica | reverse complement strand
AAATCTTTTCTTATGTTTAGTCTGAACCCCAACAGCACTTCCAGGTTCATAAAACTTCTGCCGCCCCTTGTGTTTGAACGATTTGACCATAGCATAATGCGCATCACGCAACAATAATAGCGTAACTCTATGATTTCACGAGTCTAACGCTTACCATCAGCGGCGCGCGCCTTTGGCGCGTCCGCTGGATGGTTTTGTTAGAGCCATTTACGACCATCGAATAGGAACTGCTCTATTAGCTAGCTGCTGCTCGCCTTTTGTAATAGACTCAAATTTAATTGCCTGTCTTGATGGCTCCAAGTGAGACGAAACAGCAGCATCAATTAGAGACATTGAATGAAAATTAGAGGCCGTCAACGCAGTATTGGCTGGTATGTTTGACAATGCCACCATCAGCGGAATAGCCCATGCTGTTTGCTTTATAGTATTGCGATTCATGTGAAATATCCTCTTTACGCGGTTGGAAAAATATGTACTGCCAGTTTTGGATATTCAGCAACGAACGCTACTTTTAGAATGTCATCTTTATTCAGAACATCCGAGAATTCTTCACGAAACCCTAGGTATTTAATACCTTCTTTGATTTCATGTTCGACATCATCTTTTTCATAATTTCCGAAAATCTTAGATTTAATTTTGGCGGCTCTGACAACGATATCTTTTTCATTTTTTTGTAATGACTCATCCAAAATATTTACAATAAGAGAGTATTTTTCATTAATTATATCAGGTGACGATTCTGGATCAATGCTTGTCTCAATAGAGCTGGCCATTATCAATGAGCCATTAGCGTATGCGAGTGAATTATCACCTGCAAGCGCCCGAATTTCGCTTGCCAATTTAAAGGCATCTTCAAGCTGTCCTTTTATTACTAATATTCCAGCTATATTCGCTCTTGGTTCCCAGTAACCATCATCGATTTCTGCAGCCTCAGAAAAATATTTAAAAGCTTCAGCAATATCAATTGCTTCATCTCCAGATTTACCATTGAGGATATCTCTTCCTTTTTGGCAGAGTTCCTCAGCCTTTTCAGATTCTGTGCTATTCGTTGGGTTTGGCGAAGAGATGGTATAGATTGGATCTTTTTGTCTTACATCCCACTCAATTTCTACTCCCTCATTGTTAACTACTACTTTACCTTTGGATGACTGGCCTAGTATTGGGATGACAAAAAGTATACTAAGCGCTAATCCCCCTAGGAGACTGATTGTTGCGATTGTTGTTGATTCTTCATAAAAATAAACCGCACCAACTAGGCCAAGAATGAACATGCCAGCTGTTGCTGCTATTAAGTGTGTTTTCTTTGCTATCAAAATAAACCTCCTAGGTTTATCGTGTTTCGCGCTCTAACGCCTGCCATAACCGGACTCAAAAAGTAGAGCGAGGAACGAGCGGCGCTTTTTGGGTCCGAGTTTATGGCATTGATACTCATTGAGCCTTCTCCCCAGCTTCACCCTGTTTGGGTAAACTGGAAGGCACCAAACCAACAACAGGAGAAAACTCAATGAACTT
>QIJM01000289.1 GCA_003232445.1 Paraglaciecola arctica | reverse complement strand
AATCAGGTTTCGATATTCGATTAGAAATTGACGGCGGTGTAAAAGTCGATAATATTCGCGCCATTGCAGAAGCAGGAGCCGATATGTTTGTGGCGGGTTCTGCTATTTTTAATCAAGCAGACTATGCAGTAGTCATTCAGCAAATGCGCTCTGAGCTTGCTTTAGCCAATTAACTTTTCTTTCAACTCACTGTATAAGTAGAACAAATCAACATGACAAAACCAATTGTACTTAGCGGCTGCCAACCTTCAGGCCAACTCACCATTGGCAATTATATGGGCGCACTTCGTCAGTGGGTCAATATGCAAGATGATCATGACTGTTTGTATATGTTGGTTGACTTACATGCGATAACCGTAAGACAAGATCCTAAAGCGCTGCATCAGGCCTGCTTAGATGGATTGGCACTTTATATAGCCTGTGGGATTGATCCCAGCAAAAGCACTGTTTTTATGCAGTCTCATGTACCAGAGCACGCTCAATTAGCTTGGTTGATGAATTGTTATACCCAGATGGGTGAACTCAATCGCATGACTCAGTTTAAAGATAAGTCAGCGAAAAACGTGTCTAACATCAATGCTGGTTTGTATTCTTATCCCGTGTTGATGGCAGCCGATATTTTATTATATCAAGCCAATCAAGTACCTGTGGGTGATGACCAAAAACAACACTTAGAGCTGGCGCGCGATATTGCCACACGTTTCAATAACGTTTATGGCGAAACCTTTAGCATACCCGACCCTTTTATTCCTGAATTTGGCGCTCGGGTGATGAGTTTACAAGACCCAACAAAAAAGATGTCTAAGTCAGACGATAACCTCAACAATTTTGTTGGCCTATTGGAAGATCCGAAAAAAATTGCCAAGAAAATTAAGCGCGCAGTGACAGACTCGGACGACCAAGCACGTATTTACTTTGATACAACAGAAAAACCCGGTGTATCCAATTTATTGAGCTTATTGTCGTGTGCCACGGGAACCTCAATCGAAACACTCGTTCCTAGCTATGAAGATAAAATGTACGGTCATTTGAAATCAGATGTGGCAGATGCAATAGTCGCATTAATAGAGCCTATACAGCATAAATATCACGCGTTACGGAATGATCAAACTGAGCTAAACAGAATCATGCGTGAAGGCTCGGCAAAAGCCAGTCAACGTGCTGCAGTCACACTAGCAAAAGCATATGAAGCGGTAGGTTTTGTTAAACGCCCATAAATCAATCAGTGGTTAAAACAGACAATGCTTCTGTTAATAGATAACTATGATTCATTTACCCATAACTTAGCTCGTTATTTTGAAGAGTTGGGACAAGAGGTAGTGATTGTGCGCAATGATAAAGTTTGCTGTGCTGAGATACGTACTTTGTGCCCCGATTATTTGGTTTTTTCGCCTGGCCCTTGTACACCTAATAGTTCAGGGATAACACTTGAGGCGATAAAGATATTCGCTGGTCTCATCCCGATATTAGGTGTCTGTTTAGGGCATCAAGCTATAGGTCAGGTATTTGGTGCCAA
>QIJM01000375.1 GCA_003232445.1 Paraglaciecola arctica | reverse complement strand
TTTGAAGAAATTCTTGAAGTGCCACATATGACGGTGAAAATAGCAGAGAGCCTACGTTAAATGATATAGTTTAGAGTATTATTATATGTTTTCATTGTGTTACACAAAAAAATAGGCTATGTTAGCGTTAATTGTTGGTAATCATGTAATCCAATGAATTTACAGTAAAATACCATTTTTTGAATTTTACTGTACTGATCTGTTTATAAATTATAATTAGTGTTTATCTACAGCGATCAACAATTAACGCTAACATAGCCTTTTTTTAAGATGGAATTAAGTCGTAACAAAACAGACAAGGCCGATGCAAAGCTGATTGGCAGGTCATTGTGAATATGCCGTTTTGAATGGAGATTTTAAAAAAAATCGCTATCAACCTAAACATGCTGACTATGAAGCAATACAACGCTTAGTCACGCGTTGTGATCAGTTAGAAAAGTCAAAAACACAAGAAAGTAATCGCTTAGAAGCCAGCACCAATAAGCACACAACACGTTCGATTAAACGATTATAAAAAAGCATTGTAAATGAAATAATTTGGATTAAAAAAACGATTGCAGACATTGTTAAAAATAATGAGAATTTAAGTCAACAGATTGAATTAATTACCAGCATTAAAGGCATGGGAGAACGTACGGCATGGAGTATTCTAGCGTACATTGGGGACATTAATTTTTTTGCCAACGCAAAGCAAGTGGCCAGTTATGCAGGATTAACACCAAAGATCAACCAATCAGGCACCAGCATTAATAAATCATCATTGTATAAGCTTGGGCACAAACGCCTGCGTAAATTATTATATATGCTTGGCTCTTGTAGCCATACGATACAACCCATCTCTTAAGGCCATTTATGAACGTTTGGTCCATAATGGGAAACCTAAAAAAGTCGCTATTGTCGCCGTGATGAGGAAACTATTAATCTTGTCTTATGGTATGGTGTTTTGAAATCAAAGAAAGCGTTTGACGTGAATTATCAGCCATAGGTATAAAATCCTTAAAGTAGAAAAATTTACAGTCAAATATAGTTGACTTTTAAGACAGTATCTGGCCCCGTTATGTGCTCGCTAATTGGCAACCTGCATTCAAAAATCAAGTGCACCACTGTATCCTTTGTATCATTAACTTACTGGATAACAGAGGTATCACATGGAAACGTACTATTCTCATCTGAATAAAACAGAAAGAACCCTGATTAAAGACTGGAAAAACCAAGGTATCTCACTACGAGACATTGGTTGTCGTCTTAACCGCTCGCATACAACGATTAGTCGCGAACTTAGGCGCAATCTTTGGTGTGGTCGACACTATTACATCAGAGGCACACAAGAGCTCTATGAACGTCGATTAAAGCAACGCGCTCAGCGATTTCGTTTGAAAACGCAGTCTATAAGGTGCTTTGTCCATCGAAAGTTGAATATTGGGTGGACGCCTGAATTGATTGCTGGTCGATTAAGAGAATTTGATTCTTACAAGTATGTGTGTCATGAATCGATCTATCAATATATTTATATTGAAGCACCCGAACTCATTGAATGTTTGGCCAGAAAGCATAGGAAACGACGCACCAAGAATCCTTATCGCAGCACCGTGGAACATATTAAAAACAGGGTGTCTATTGATGTTCGACCAGTGGAGGTCGACGAACGTGAGACAGTGGGGCATTGGGAAAGTGACTCAATGGTAGGCGGTGACAGGAAGTCTGGGTTGAACGTCATAATCGAGCGGGCGACTCGCTTGGTCAACATTTCGCTAGTGAAGAATAAAACCTCCAGGGCAACAAAAACAGTAATTATTCGTCGTTTATCTAAGCACCCAGATAAACTGGTTAAGAGCATTACGTATGACAATGGCTCTGAGAATGTATTACATCAGGAAATCAATGCCAAACTAGGTGTGCAGTCTTTTTTCTGTAAACCTTACCATAGCTGGGAGAAAGGTTCCGTTGAGCAAGTCAATGGGCTCATAAGACGTTATTTACCGAAGGGAACTAATTTTAATAATGTCACCACTACTGAAATTAACCGCATAGAAAAAAGACTCAACAATCGCCCTAGAAAATGTTTAAATTACCAAACCCCCTACGAGATGTTTAGGTTAGCTAGTGGTGCACTTGCAGATTGAATGTGGGACGATGCAATGACTGACACCTTCTTTGCGGTAATCTTTGCCATTGATGTGCCCCACCTGCGATTCTAGCCAAGGTTAACAGAACAACATCAGACAAGTAGTACGGCTGCATTATCACCACGTGAATGCCCAGTATTTTGTGCTATTATTTGCTCAAAACCTATCCGCTCTACGTGTTTCACAAGTGAAATAAGTCCAGCCTGGCTTGTTAAGCCTTGTGCAGCGGATGCTGTCTGAACTTTACGAGTGCGAGAACAGCACCGGGATTTTAATGCTTTTTTGTTGTTCATAAAAATAATGATAAGATATATTAGGTGAAAACACA
>QIJM01000212.1 GCA_003232445.1 Paraglaciecola arctica | reverse complement strand
ACACCACGGCTATGTTCTATTTAAGTTTTTTATCTTATTGGGTAGTCGGTATGACAATAGGATGTGTGTTGGGGTTAACCGATTGGATAGTACCCAAAATGGCAGCAGCAGGTTTTTGGATAGGCTTTATCTGTGGTTTAAGCACAGCCGCCGTAACTTTAGGGTTACGACTCAAATACATCCAAAACAAACATACTCAACCTACTCACGCCTAAAGAAGAAACCATATGCAGTTATTAGACCAATAAATCCTTGGTTGATGTGGTAATAAGGTTTATCATTACGGCTGTCATTCACACACCAAGTTGAAATTATTTATGAAAGCGTCTTATTTACTCATTATTCTATCCACCCTTGCCTTTTCACCGCAAAGTCACGCCGAAGGTTGGCTTGACTCGATTAAAAGCATGTTTGGTATGGAAGCAGAAACGCCTGCAATGCCAAACGTAGCAGATATGATTAGCTCAGTCAGCGGATCTGTCGGTATCGACAAGTCTCAGGCTGAAGGCAGCCTAGCGTCTGTCTTTAACTATGCCAAAGAAAATATATCTGCTGAGCAATTTAGTAGTTTAAGCGATTCACTTCCTGGTATTGATTCGTTAATGGGTGCAGTGCCAGATATCAGCGAAATCACGTCTGAAGGTGGACTAGACGGATTGATGGACAAAGCAGCCAACTATAATGACACTCTAAAAACAGTGAACAATCTGAAAAAACAATTTGAAGCATTAGGTTTAGAGCCAGAAATGATCATGCAAGTTGTTAACGGTGTTAAAGCCTATTTAGACACTGATGAAGGTAAACAAATCAAAGAACAACTGATGCAAGGCTTAAGTAAGTTATCTGTATAGTATTGAATTGGGCTTGCTAATTACAGCAAGCCCGTTTTGAGCCTAATCACATGATAATTAAACGGAACCTTCAGCTCATAACTCATCTACATTTCAAAAAAACATACAAAAATTTGTCCAAAACTAATATTCAAGCCATAGTGGGTAGGAATTTTCATATCATTTAAAGGAAACACCATGGATCCAGTTGAAACACAATTACAAACCTTCTACGACAAAGCCATTACCATAGGTACAGAATATGGTGGACAGTTGCTGTTAGCTATCATCGCATTAGTGGTGGGCTTGTGGGTTATTGGCAAACTCAGCAATGCAGTTAGACGTTATTCAATCAAGGGTTTACCCGATGAAACCTTGGCAAAATTCTTGACCAATATTTTTGAAGTGATCCTAAAAGTATTATTGGTTATCAGTGTAGCGTCTATGATCGGCATTGAAACCACGTCATTTATAGCTATTTTAGGTGCAGCTGGTTTAGCTGTCGGTCTGGCCTTGCAAGGCAGTCTGTCTAATTTTGCTGGCGGTGTCATGGTTTTAATATTCCGCCCGTTCAAAGTAGGGGATTACGTTGGCGCACAAGGTTTAGAAGGCGAAGTAACGGATATTGGTATCTTCGTCACTACCTTTTTGACCTTCGACAAACGCATAATCATTGTGCCCAATGGCCCTTTGGCTAATGGCAA
>QIJM01000096.1 GCA_003232445.1 Paraglaciecola arctica | reverse complement strand
GATGATATTGATGCCTTTTTGGATGATCTGTAACAGCAGTAGCTAGTCAATAGTCGCTAGGAGCTAAAAAAAGACGAAAAACGTTCTACCATAAAGGAAAAAGAGGCTTCGCACACACAGAAGCGCTATTTGATAATGTCTTAGTTAACGGATTGGTTAATACCCGTTTGGGTTATTAGACTGCCAATTCCACGAGTCTCTGCACATTTCGGCGAGTCCTCTGGTGGCCGTCCACCCCAAGGCTTCGCTGGCCGTTTTAGGGTCGGCATAACAAGAGGCAACATCACCGCCTCTGCGGGGTACAAATTGATATGGGATGGCTTTGCCACTTTGTTTTTCAAACTCTTTGAGCATATCTAATACACTATATCCCTGACCCGTGCCGAGGTTATAAGTCACAATGCCGGAGCCTGTGTACAGTTTATTTAAGGCTTTTAAGTGACCCGCAGCCAAGTCCTCTACGTGAATATAATCTCTGACACCGGTACCGTCAGGTGTATCATAGTCGTTTCCGTAGATAGATAACTGCTCACGCTTTCCTGTGGCTACTTGGGTAATAAAGGGCATCAGATTGTTTGGAATACCATTTGGATCTTCACCAATGCGACCAGATGGGTGCGCCCCAGCTGGGTTAAAGTACCTTAGAAGTGCAATGTTCCAGTCGTTGTCTGATTTGTATAAGTCACGTAAAACCAACTCAACCATCAGTTTTGACATGCCATATGGATTGGTAGGTTGACCTGTTGGCATATCTTCACGAAGGGGAAGTTTAACAGGATCACCATAAACAGTTGCCGATGAACTAAAAACTAAATTTTTAACGCCAAACTTTTTCATGGCTTCGCAAAGCGTTAAGGTGCCGTATACATTGTTGTTATAATAGTTAAGTGGTTTTTCTACCGATTCACCTACCGCTTTTAATCCGGCAAAATGGATAACTGCATTAATTTTATGTTTGGAAAAAAGTAATTCTAAAATAGTGTGATCACGGATATCTCCCTGCACAAAAATGGTTTTTTTGCCGGTTAATTCTTCAACGCGATTCAGTGATTCCTGAGAAGAGTTACATAGGTTGTCGAGTACTATTACTTGATTGTCAGCCTCTAAAAGCTGTAAAACAGTATGGCTGCCAATGTATCCTGCCCCGCCTGTTACCAAAATTGTCTGCATTATTCATCTCCTTCAGGATGAGGATTAGGTTGAGGAACATATTTAGCACATAAACCGTACTGTACTGGTTTGACTAGCACAGGATAAAGTAATGTGACTAATAACGCCCAAACAATAGCCATCCAATTTGTCGCCGTTTGAATGATAAGAATAAACACTGGGATCACGATCAACATTTTTAACACATTAAGCAATAATTTTTCAGGTCCAATTAATTTACCTTGCGCCAATTGTATTGCTGCTAATCTTTGGGTCAGAGTTAAATGTTGTAGTTGAGGGATTTGTTTGGTCGAGAAATACAACTTCATATCAATAATGACCTGTCTGTAGCGATAAAAAAGCCCAACCCAGTCAATAGACTTAGTTGGGCATTGATTTTAATACGTAGTCTAAATTAGTTGTTAGGTTGATCAGCTAATCTTTCCCATTTCTTAGTTTTGGCAGTCAGTAAGAAGATGACAATACCAATGGCAATACTAAACAAACTGATCTGCAAGTATAAATTAGGCATTTGCTCAACGTTAT
>QIJM01000376.1 GCA_003232445.1 Paraglaciecola arctica | reverse complement strand
GTCAGATTTGGATATCACTTGTAGCCACAGTCGACCGCGCGTTAGTAATGATAACCCTTTCAGTGAAAGCCAGTTCAAAACACAAAAATATGTGTTCAATTATAGACCTATATAGAGTGGCCAGCAAATCTCGGCCAAACATGAGAACTGTATAAATATTTATCACTTTTATTCCCTTTACCGAAAAACCTATTCCTATCTGTTGCTAGCCCTTTATTCTCGCAACCCAACATTATCATTCGCGCACACCAAATTCTACGCAATCAAGCGCATAGTTCGCGGCAAAAGGAGACACTACATTTTTGAAAGAAACGCAATACCCCCTCGATTGATCATCAACTTGAGCATCAAATCATGCCAGGAATCAAAAATGAAATACTGAATTAGCACCCGAAACCTTTCCCACAGATCTTTTTTTGATACTAGCGAGCGGCGACATAATTGATAAGCCGGGTCACTTAACTCAAATATTTGATGATAGAAAAAAGCCAGTAAAGTTAACAAGTACATATTATGACTTAGATTCTGTTTACCGTGACCATAATTATGCGCAAGACAGTAGCCTTGATTTTTTAATGTGTTAAAGCACTCGTTCTCAATTTTCCACCGACAGCGTCCACCCTTTGCCAGGCGCACAACATTTGCGTCATTAACCTCGATGTCTGTTACCCAGCTATTGCGATACGTTACCTTTCCGGCTTCATTGCTCAATTCGTAGTGAATATAATTCACCAGAGGTGCATCATCTTTTGCATTTAAAGGGACTTGATTAACGTAAGTGTATTTGTGATGTCGCCCCTTTAAGTCCGTGGAAACCACTTGCGGTAAGCGATCGAAAGCCGCTATCCAATCCATCATGTATTTATGGTCAGCTGGCTTGGCAACAAACAAAAAATGCATCTTTTGAGCAAGCACCTCACCAATCATCGGACCTTTAGAAAACAAACCATCACCCGTTACAATGATGCCGAGCCTGGGATGATCTGTCTTTAGTTTTTTGATAAAGCGTTTTGCGGCATTGATTTCACAATCTTGCTTCTGATGACCATCAGCATTAGCGATGGGTTCTGGCATAACAGGAATAATTTGTTTTTTATCCGGATGCATGAATGCGCCTTGTAGCACACCATGATGATAAGTTACCGTGCCATTTTTATGTTTTCTCGTGAGGCACTGATCACAATGAACGTTATCCGAAGAGTGGTGATAAACGCCATCAATCGCGCAAAGATACTGCCCGGGTAAAATCTGATACGGCTCAAGGTGTTTACCCCGACGGAGTCTCTCAAAATAATCGTTGAAAACAGGTCTCAAATTTTCACTTTTTACCTGATCAACAATCTCTCGCAGTTGTGTATCTTTGGGAATGGTTTGAACATCAAATAACGTGTTCAAGTTATTCTTATTTTCCACTTCCTGCATACGCCGTTGAAATTGAGATAAAGAGGCATATCTTGGAAGAACATGCAAGCGAAAGCGCTCATCATGGCGTCGTGTAAGCTGTGCGTGCAGCTTTGCCTTTGTCGGTGATCAGGGATGCTTAACAGATGTTTTGAAAAAGACTCACGTAATGAATCAAAGGATAAATGTTTTTTAATTATCGTGGCAGTTATCATAATATGGCTCTGTGAAATCGATAGCCACATGATATCATGAGTTATTTTCACTTCGGGAGATGCTGCCTCAGATGATAAAATCAAGCCTGCGAAAATAATTAACGAAAACTCGAGACAAGCTGTTAGGGATTATCTGGCTCAGTGATTGGGGTAAAATAATCGGATGATAGGGATTTGAAATTTATTCCCAGAAAAACCTGTCAAGCGTTTATTTCAATAATTTAATGTAAGAAATAGCGCGAAAGATAGTTTTCTTGATGGGCTGTGGCATCCGTATAATCAGTGCTGGAGATTGGGCGAGAATTGCTGCCAATGGAGTGAACATTATTTTGATTGGTATAACTTTAAGCA
>QIJM01000002.1 GCA_003232445.1 Paraglaciecola arctica | reverse complement strand
GTGATTAGATACTAATGTGCGGATTACACTGGCAATAGTCCCCATCTTGATTAAAATAGTGACAAATTTCTACTGGTTTCCTATGTGTATTCTCTAGCCCCCCTACATTCCTTCGGTTTTCCCTCATCAGCTCATGCATTAATGTCTATTGAAGTTGCAGAAGACCTGCAAGCTCAATTCAATGAGTTAAATAATGCTGCATTTTACATTTTAGGTGAAGGCAGTAATACCGTGTTTTTGGAAGACTACCAAGGTACGGTAATCAAACCGGCATTTATGGGGATCGACCTTGAGTATACTGAGACCCACTACCGACTTAAAGTAGGCGCTGGTGAAAATTGGCATCAACTAGTGTTGTGGTGTATGCAACATCAAATTTATGGCTTGGAAAACTTAGCATTGATACCTGGCACTGTGGGTGCTGCGCCGATTCAAAATATTGGTGCTTATGGTGTAGAGATTGAACAATTTATTTATCAAGTCGATTATTATGACTTGAGTGAACAAAGTCACAAAAGCCTAGACTCACAAGGTTGTGAGTTTGCATACCGCGACAGTGTGTTTAAAAAACGCTTGGCAGATAAAGTCGTGATTACTAGTGTTACTTTCGCCGTCCCTAAAAATTGGCAGGCCGTTGTTCATTATGGAGAGTTGAAAGAACTATTCGAGCTTAGTGCCATTGACATATTCAACAAAGTAGTAGAAGTGCGCCAAAGTAAACTCCCAGACCCTGCCAAAATTGGCAATGCAGGCAGCTTTTTCAAAAATCCTATCGTTAGCAAAGACCTTTTTGGAAAACTACAACAAACTTGGCCATCTATTCCTAGTTATCCTGTAGATACTGATAAGGTAAAAATCCCCGCAGCTTGGCTGATTGATCAGTTGGGTTTTAAAGGCAAAAAAATAGGCGGCATTGGCTGTCATCCTAAACAAGCTTTGGTATTAACCAATGATGGTTCAGGTACAGGTGAACAATTGTTACAGCTTGCTCGTACTATTAAGTCGGCTGTTCTAAGTGAATTTTCCATTGTGCTGGAAAATGAAGTCAGACTAATAGGTAAAAATGGACCCGTTATTTTATGAGTAAATCATCAGAATTAGTGCGCGGTAACGTGCTCTCAATTATAGCGGACAGTAAATTTCACTCGGGTGAAGCGTTAGGTAAAATATTAGGTATTAGTAGAGCAACCATTTCTAACCATATCAAAGTACTTAGTTCTTTAGGTTTAAATATCTATAGCGTTACGGGTAAAGGTTATTGCCTAGCTCAACCGCTAACGTTATTGAACCTCGATAAGATTAGAAAACAACTTACCGTTTCTCACACTGCTGAGATTGAAATTTTAAATGTCATAGGTTCAACCAATCAATATTTAAAAGACAAATCGATTGGTATTAAGAACGGTCACACTTGCTTAGCTGAAGCACAAACTGCGGGTAGAGGGCGCCATGGTCGTAAATGGATTTCGCCCTATGCAGCCAGCCTGTATTTGTCAATGCATTGGTCTTTTGCGGGTGGATATTCTGTGTTGGGCGGACTGAG
>QIJM01000574.1 GCA_003232445.1 Paraglaciecola arctica | reverse complement strand
CTGTTTTTAGAAACATGCGCTGTACCCAAAACGGTATATTCAACCCCATCCCGGTGGATGATTTTTGTAGGTTCTTGCTGTGTGTTTTCTGATGTCATAATTTAGGGTTCTGTTCAAAATTCTAAGTGTTGTTTATTAGTATTAGTTCTCGCAAAGGCGCAGAGAACGCAGAGAAAAATAGGTTCTACTCGATAAGTTGATTCACTGTGCGGGTTATACCATCTTTCATTAAAGACTCGCTGAAATTTAACAGATAGCCTAAATGCAGCTTGCTTAGTTTTAAATAAGTGAGCAATTGTTTTTTGTGTGCGTTGTTTAGTTTTTCAACGCATTTTAATTCAATAATGACTTTCTTTTCAATTAATAAGTCGGCTCGAAATCCCTCGTTAAACTTAATGCCTCGGTATTCAATGGGTATAGAAATTTGTCGGTCTACCTGAAGCCCTCTTTGGCGTAGTTGATCAGCCAATATGACTTCATAGACTGTCTCTAATAATCCGGGCCCTGTTTCACGATGAACCTGAATGGCAAGGTCAACAACAATGCCTCCTATCTCATTCTCCTGCATGTATTGCTCTTCCTTTGCGTTCTCTGCGCCTTTGCGAGAGTATAAACGAAAGTTCTTCGATTACTCTTTGTCTGAATTTTCAGTGTGTTGTGATTTTTGCACAGCGGTAATGACTTTGTCATTTTCAAAAAACACAGTGAAATCTTGATACTCCCATCGAGTAATTGGTGGTTCGCCGATAGCGGGGTGTTTTATTAATGGCTCGCCGTATTGTTGCTGCACTGTGGACATGCTCAGGCCATTTTGTGGAAATTCAGGGCGAGTATCGCTGGTTTCAACATCCGGTATAAGCAATACATCTGCATTCGCAGTGGCTGGAACCAACATTATTGGCAGCAATAGCAAGGTCAGGATAAAGGCTGAAAGTTTTGGATTCATGTTATTCACTCTATTTAAAATTTGTTATGAAATCTCTGATCTATTCCTGAATGAGCATCTTGAGTCTATAATTTTCAATAGTCTTGCTATTGTGTAAGCGCTTACTGTTGCCTTGAAGCAATTGTAGGGTGGGCATTTATGCCCACGCGTTAACATCAAAGCACCTCTGCGCGTGGGCATAAATGCCCACCCTACCTAGAGCTCTGGTGCCGCCTTGCGCTTGAGAATTATAAAATCCCTATCTTTTTCATTCAAAATAAATCAGGGGCTCCTTATATAGTTTCATGGGGGCGTATTATACGCCCGTGATCAACTCGGGTGTTGTCCGCTTGTTATTTAGTAAACATATCGAGCGCCTGGGCATAGGCTCGATAGCGGGTGTCTGGTAGTTTGCCGGTCTCCAGCGAAGCCTTTACCCCGCAGTGCGGTTCGTGGGTGTGCAGACAGTTAGAAAATTTGCAATCTTGTGACCATTGATTAAATTCAATAAAACCTTGTTCGAGCTCGGTTGCAGGCATTGTCCACAGGCCAAACTCCCAGACACCGGGTGAATCGATTATCTGCCCGCCTTTGGGTAAATAATAAAGGGTAGTTGCGGTTGT
>QIJM01000568.1 GCA_003232445.1 Paraglaciecola arctica | reverse complement strand
AAGTAACGGTTATCAAGCCACTTGGCATGAATATGCCATGCAACATAACGTGTGTGTACAGCAGTTAAATGATATTTCAAACTGGTTACAAAAAAAATTATGCGCGTAAATGCAAGTGTGTTCTATACTTTCTTGGTTTTCATTGATTAATCTATAAAATAAATGCAAGACGTTGGAGGGTAGGATCCTCTTATCAAAGTTGGTTAATATTCACTTCGTGATGAAAGAATAATCGACTTTGTCCGGTTTAGTTCAGCAAGAATATTTTTTTGTTAAACGGAGAAACTAATGAACAAATTCGTGAAATACCTAAGTGTCGTTGTTTTTACACTTTTTACTTTACCTGCTTTTGCCCTGGATGATGCGGTGAGTACTGGTGTATTCAACGATACCGCGATTGATGGCTACGACACGGTTGCCTATTTTACAAAAGGTAAGCCAGTTAAAGGTGACAAAAAAATTCAATTTTTATGGCGTGATGCCAATTGGCGTTTCGCTAGCCAAGAGAATTTGGACTTGTTCAAACAAAACCCTGAAATGTACGCCGCTCAATACGGTGGTTATTGCGCATGGGCAATGGCGGGTGGAAAAACCGCTGGGATTGATCCTGACGCATGGCACATCGAAAATGGAAAGTTGTATTTGAACTACAACAAGAATGTGGTGCAAAAGGATTGGTTTTCAACCATGGAAGCGGACATCGTTTCTGCAGATAAAAATTATCCTGAAATTACTGACGTGGGCAAATATCTAATTAACTAATTGTGCTTTTTTAAATGACCAGCCCGTTAATTCGGGCTTTTTTTTATCTGCGAAAAAGTGCAAAGTGAATGCCCAGAGCATTTAATACCAATCCATCCTAATTTTTGGAGAACGTCATGAAAAAACTCACTCAATTATTGATTATTTTATCGCTAGGCGTGTTTAGCCAGTTTTTATCTGCACAAGTTGAACGCAGCCAACTGACCAGTAGTATTGAAAACAGAGAGCCTACTGATGATCTTGAAGGTTCAGTGCAAGGCCAAAACGGCGAAATGAAGCGCGTTTATTTTTTCACTCAAATCACAGGCCTAGCGAATCAGCAAATTATTCACAGGTGGTTGTACGAAGGCGAAGAAAAAGCAGCAGTAACTTTGAATATTGGCGGTGATAGCTGGCGCACCTATTCGAGTAAAAGTGTGCCGAGTTACTGGCAAGGTAAATGGCAAGTGCAGGTATGGCAAGGTGATTTAATGTTAATCAGTCATCATTTTGAGGTGGATTGGTATAACTAAAAGTATTCTATTAGAAGAGAGCGTGTCAATATCTTGTAATATCATCTGTGTGCATTGCCTTCGTTCGATGCATCGCTGAGATAAATACAAGTAATTGTTCAATAAATAACCATGCTGTACGTATATTAGAAATTGTATGGATCTAATTCGAGTAGGTTGTTTTGGTATTTAAACCTAGTAAAAATAGAAAAGGAGTTTTGCTTTTCATTTACGCCTATGTTTTTTGTCTTAGTCTTGACCAACTGGTGCAGAGTTAAAGTTGGCGAAACGGGATCCCGCAGTATTCCAGGGCGCTTTTTAGCTTTACTCGAAATTTGTCTTTAGCCAAGCTCTCGCAACACTATTATTTCTGATAATATCTACTGCATATTTTCATTCCTTTTTTCAGGAAATTTCATGTCAACACGCATTATCCGTATCGCCACGCGTAAAAGTTACGTTAAAGCGGCGTTACTTAACGCCCATCACAATTTACAAGTAGAACTTGTGCCAATGAGTACTCAGGGCGACAAGATCCTCGATACCCCTTTAGCTAAAATTGGCGGCAAAGGTTTATTTATTAAAGAGCTAGAAGTGGCGATGACTGAAGGTCGGGCGGATATTGCGGTACATTCTATGAAAGACGTGCCCGTCGCTTTCCCCGATGGGTTTGGCCTACATGCCATTTGTGAAAGGGAAAACCCGTTTGACGCATTTGTGTCTAATCACTTCAATTCACTCGAAGAACTGCCGCAAAATGCTGTGGTAGGTACATCTAGTTTGAGACGTCAGTGCCAGTTGCGTAAAGTCAGACCTGACTTAGTGATTAAGGATTTACGCGGTAATGTGAACACCCGCTTAGCCAAGTTAGATGCGGGCGAATATGACGCCATTGTGCTAGCAGCGGCAGGTTTGATCCGATTAGGTATGCAAGAGCGCATTCAAACCGAGATCCCCGCTGAGCTATCATTGCCTGCTGTGGGGCAAGGCGCAGTAGGCATTGAATGTCGTAATGATGATGCTGATTTGATTGCGTTGTTAGCGCCTTTGAATCACCTCGAAACTGCGATTCGAGTACGAACAGAACGAGCCATGAACGCCAAGCTAAATGGCGGTTGCCAAGTGCCTATTGGTAGTTTTGCCGAGTTAGATGGTCAACACATTACCCTGCGTGGTTTGGTGGGTTCGGTGGACGGTAAAGTGATGTTGCATGCCAAACAGTCCGACGTTTTAGAAAACGCCGAACAACTTGGCGAACATGTCGCAGAATTGTTGCTTGCCCAAGGGGCAGGAGAGATCCTCAGCGCGTTACAAGCCAGTTAGCCTGTGACGTTTTTACTCCTTAGGCCTCAAGCAAAATGCCAAGCTAGTATTAAAGCATTTACCCAAGCGGGTTTATCTGCTGTTGCTTGCGGCTTAATTGATACTGTTATAGATGACGATGCAATGAGTCAACTACCGGCAAAAATAGCCGGTTTACCCAGTTTTGCTGAAAAGAGTGTTTACGTCATAGTGACCAGTACAATCGCCGCCCAACAATGTGTGTTGATGAAAAACCAATGGCCCAAAAGTGTTTGTTTTTTTGCGGTTGGAGCCAGTACCGGGCATATTTTACAAGAGGCAGGCCTTGCGGTTGTTGTTCCACAAGAAGCCAGAACTGAAGGGCTACTTGCCCTTCCTCAACTTAATCAGGTTGATAATCAAAGTGTGATTATTATGAAAGGTTTTGGTGGCAGGGAATTACTCCACGACACTTTGGTAACCCGTGGTGCTAAAGTGGCAGAGTGGGAGGTGTATAAACGAGTCAAATTAGACTCTCCTGTTTCCACACAAGACTGGCGCGCGACGCAAATTCGTTGCATTATTGCCACTAGTGGTGAGGTTATTCAGGCAGCTTTTGATTATTTTGAAGCGAGTTGGCTTAAAACGTTAAACTGGATAGTGGTTAGCCAGCGAACCGCAGAAATAGCATCTAAACTGGGTGTAACCCAGATAGACATTAGCC
>QIJM01000164.1 GCA_003232445.1 Paraglaciecola arctica | reverse complement strand
TCCTGCTCGCTGTTAAATGCCTCTGCATCAGACTGATTTACCGCGATATTATTGTTCTTCTCGTTTAACTGAGTCAGTAATGAATAGGCGGATAATGGCCCATTATTTTGCTGCCATTCAAACCGCGTCCCAAGTAGCAGTTGGGTTTGCTTTGCAATGACATCGCAGCTACTGATCTCATTACAGTTGATCTGGCCATTATTATCAAAACTAAGGGAAGCAAAATGTTGTTTATTTAATTCAATAAAAGGACTGACAGCTAAGTCACCGTATTCGCTATCAAAAACAAAAGATGAAGTAAGGTCTGCATGAGTTTTTGTGGTGTCATAGTTCGCATCTAGGCGTGTTACGTCTGCCAGTATATCCAAGTAGTTCTCTGTTTTATCTTCTTGGTAAGCTTCAAATTCGAGATTATCTAACCATTTAAGGTCGGTGTAAATAATGTGTCTATAACCCAAACGCCAAGTATCAGACGAGAGGCTAGATGTATTTTCTGGTGTATTGTTTTGGTAGTTTGGCAGAGCCTTTTCTTGTTCATTATATTGGAGAGTGATCCGAATTTTCTGAGCGCCGAATGACAACTGATTATTCACATAGACATTTTTTTTCTCAAACTGATTATTGCCTAAAGGCTCTGTGATGGACTGATTGCTGTTAGCAAAACTTTGAGGCACAAGGTAGTCATAATTATTATCTGTTTTAAGGTAACTACCACCCACCGCTAAATTATTTGATTGAAATGCCTTGTTATACAAAAGGTTTAGCTCTTTGTGATTAAATGAACCAAGAGTTAGGCTGAGTCTTAACTTATTCTTGCTAGGGTTGTAGGTATTAATTCTAATGACTCCTCCAATGGGCGTAGAGCCGGTACCTATTGCTTGGTTTTTACTGATTTCAATGCTTTGAATGTGTTCGGTGGGTATTTGGTTGAGATCAAAACCACCAAATTGACTGTCGTTGACCAATTGACCATCAATGTATAACTGAACCTGTTTACTGCTTGAGCCACGGATAGACACTGAAACAGGATTGCCCAGACCACCAATTTGGCGTATCTGTAAGCCATTAATAGTCTGTAATATATCCGATAAGGTTTGTGAGGTATTGATAAAGTCCTCACGAGCCAAAACCTGATAATTGCTTGAAAAAAGAGGGGGCTGATCATAAACAGTGAGTACTTCTACAGGCTCTGATGAGCGCTCACTGGCTTGTGCCCAGCTTAGGCAAAAAACGCATGCCAGTAAAAAGATAAAATATTTTGGGGAAAACATGTCGGCCTCTGAATCGAGGACGTTAGGAACGACAAAACATCACCTAAATAACAATGTATTTATGTGTGGCAGTTTCAATACAATCCCTAGCGCCCACCGCACTATAAATGTGTAACATATTGACAGGCCGGTCTCCGGGCTTAACTGATATTCAGTATTACCGTTGCGGGGGCATTGTGTTGCACTAACTTCCCGATTATCTCTTGTTATCCAAACAATAAATGTTCGATTGAAAAGAGCACCTGAGCGCGCAAGTCTGCGGACGTTTAACTTAAAAGTCAACCTCGTAAAATAACTGAAATTCACATTTGTTAATCATTTTTCAGGTGTTTTATATGGCTTGGTAATTTTGGACTCAGGGATCTATTTCATGTATTTGTTAGACAACAAGCGCACCTTCTACTTCAGCTACCATTATCAGGTCGCGCTGAGGGTCTAGACCAAGATTAAACACATGTTCACCTACCGCGCTGAACCCATATTTTTGATAGAATGTAATTGCTCTTGGGTTATGTTCCCATACTCCAAGCCAGATACAATCGCTATTTGCATTTGCAGCTGGCTTGATGGATTTAAAACACGCTCATGCAATGGTTGCAGATGTCTTAGGTGTTGCCCGTTCAACCGTTTATACCTACTTATCAAAGAAGGATTAATAGTATGACTTGCCTCGCGATTGATTTTCAAGACGTATTAGATGCACAACAAACTCTGACAGGAGTGGTTAACAAAACACCAGTAATGACCTCTCGTTACGCTAATTCGCTTACCGGCGC
>QIJM01000577.1 GCA_003232445.1 Paraglaciecola arctica | reverse complement strand
CCGGCGTATCATAACCACCCAAAACAAAAGCCAGCACCAATGGCAGCGCAGGGGTCACCCAGCCTGGTGCGAAGGGCTCGCCAAAAAGAACCACATGGGAGGAAATTAAGATAGTGTGAAAGATGGAAATGGTGATGGCTTCTTCAAATGTCAGCCCAAATGCAGCCATCAAAAGCGGTGTTAATGCGAGCCCTGTCGATGCCGCGACCACTACTCCTTGCGCTAATTCTGGCCATTCGATACGCATATGAATGAATGGCAATCTGGCGGTAAAAGGCCCCCATTTAAAACCTTTTGATGACGCTGGTGTATTCTTATTGTTATCTTTCATGCCCGATTCCCATTTCCCGCTATATTATTAATATTCTATATTTAACAGAAGTATACCTAATTGTAGCGGCATAGATATTTTTGCCAGTTAAATTGAGGTGATGTTGACTAACTATCTGATGACGTTTGATGTAAGTCTACATCCCAAGCGATCCGGTATAAATTTTCACTACGCTCTAATGGTAAGTTTCTGCATTTTTATATATGCCTGTATGGTAGGCTGAATAGCTAAATAAATTCATGACTTTATTTTCACGAGCTCAAGGGGACAATAATGAAATCTAACATCGTAACGACAACACTAGGCTTTACTTTACTGGTATCAGCAAACATCGTGGCGCAGGAATTGGAAGCTGTTTTATTTATACCCAGTGATCAGTCGAATGCTTACTGGCTTAGTGTGAAGAAAGTTGCACCAAACTATCCATCGCGAGCGTCGATTAAGGGCAAAATGGGTTGTGCGACAGTTCTTTATAGTATCGAGCCTGAACCAGTAATCATCGGGTAGTAGTTGCTTATCCAAAGCGGCTCTTTGATCGTTCATCAATACAGGCAACTAAACAGTTTTTGTATGAGCCATCTGAAGAAAATGTGGCGCGTGAAGCGATATATACAAGCAATACATTTACTTATCAGCTTCTCGGCGATAACACAAAGTCAAATGATGATGAGAACAGAGAAAACCTGTCAGACAAATGTACTGATGCGGCTAACAAGGTATTGGCGGAGGAGTTTGAGAGTGAATAATTGGGATCAGCGCCACTGACACCTGTATTTGTATTTGTACGGAATATTGGTCCAAAGTAAGTCAGTTTTCATATTGATATACACCGTATCTTATTAGTCTTTATGCTAGTTAGGTTTTGAATACAAACCAACATTTAAGCACTGTCTATCAAAACGCTTTGAGGTTATAGCGTTATGATGTTATTATCTGATATCAATCGGAGACATTCATTATGAGTACCCTAACAAAACGCTCCACAGTCTATTTTAAGCCTGAAATTCATCAAGCTTTGAAAGTCCGTGCTGCAAGCTCCCAGCTTTCGATATCAGAAATTGTGGATGAGGCAGTCCGTGTCCTGATGAGTGAGGATCAGGAAGATTTAGAAGCATTCAAGAATAGAGTGAATGAAGAAGAAATTAGTTATGAAGCACTGTTAAATGATTTAAAAAAACATGGCAAAATATAAAGTCACATTTAAAAAATCAGTGGCTAAAGATTTGCGCTTTATTCCAAACCATGACATTAAACGCATATTAAAAAAAATCGATTCTTTGTTGGAAAATCCTCGTGCACCAGGCTGTACTAAACTAACTGGTGAAGATAAATATAGGGTCAGACAAGGAATTTATCGGATTATTTATCAAATCCGAGATAACACCCTAATCGTGAACATCGTTAAAATAGCGCATCGTTCAATAGTTTATAAAAATTCTTAAGCAGCAGAATATTTAAAGGCTGACTCGATTCTTCTCTATTAAAAAAATGTTCAAAACAAACCAATGGTTAAGTAAAAAATTGAAGTCAAAAAATTTAACAAGTCTTATAAAAAGGATGGTTTGAGAGCCTAATGGGTATAGGATTTTATCTAATGATTGCTGCAACGATGGTAGTGTTCGGGATCGCGGAAGCCGACAAAAAGAGCGGTTGGATCTGGGCAGGTGTCAATCTCATTGTTTCGATGTTTATCGGAAAATTTTATGGGCTAAGTATTTCTGTAGTTGGAATAGCGTTTATAACCACTTTTTTCCTCATGTTTTTATCAAATATATTTTTTCCAAAGAATCCAAAGAAAATGGATTAATATAATTTGAGCCAGAGTAGTGGCTTCGTCATATAGAAAATATGATCAAGCCCTTTACCTTAGTGATCTTAGTGCCATTCTGGTGTATTCTATATTCTACAGTTTGCGACAAAAGTTAACGAGGCAGTAGTAAGAAAATTTATGAAAATATTAATAACAGGAAGCAGCGGGCATTTAGGCGAAGCATTGGTTCGCACATTGAAGGCTATGCAGTTTCAAGTGCTTGGTATT
>QIJM01000112.1 GCA_003232445.1 Paraglaciecola arctica | reverse complement strand
GATGAGTTGATTATTGGTTTAGTCAAAGAGCGTATTACTCAAGCCGATTGCGCCAACGGTTTTTTACTTGACGGTTTTCCTCGCACTATTCCTCAAGCTGATGCGATGAAAGACGCAGATATCAAAGTTGATCATGTGATTGAGTTTGATGTGGATGATGAAGTGATTGTTGAGCGAATGAGTGGACGAAGAGTACACCCTGGTTCAGGTCGAGTTTATCACTTGCGCTACAACCCGCCGACAGTTGAAGGTAAAGATGACGAAACCGGTGAAGAATTGGCCATTCGTCCTGATGATCAAGAACAGACAGTACGTAAACGCCTTGGTATTTATCATGAGCAGACTAAACCTCTAGTGAAATATTATACTGAGTTAGCTGGCGCAGGTGGTTGTGTTTATCATAAGCTTGACGGTACTCAAGCAGTTGAAGCGGTAAGTAATCAACTAGCGACTCTATTGGATTAAGTTAAACCTGATGTTAGTTTGATTGAAGCCCACGTTTTAGTGGGTTTTTTTGTGGCTTTAATTGATTTTTTGGAGAGATTGCATGCATACACCAATTACAGCTTTTTATGCGGGGTTAAGTTGGCAGAGAATATCTGGAATGTTGCTAACTTCTGCCTCACTGATTACCTTGTCAATGATGAATATATTGATTTTATACCGCTAAATACAATTATTAGATGTAAAAAACGGCGCTCACTAGGCGCCGTTATTTTTACACATAAAACAGGGAGAAGGTGTTTTTAACGCTTATTCATTGTTCTCGATAAGCTTACTACCAATCACTATTTTTCTTGGCTTTTTCGACTCGGGCACTACACGCTCTAAATCAACATGTAACAAGCCATTTTCTAAGTCAGCAGCTAATACTTTAACGTGATCCCCTAGTTGGAATTTACGTTCAAAGCTTCGCTCTGAGATGCCTTTGTGTAGGAACTTACGTTCTTCTTTGCCGGAAGAATCATTACTTTCTTTTGCTGCTTTAGTGCCTATTACCTGTAAGGTGCTTTCTTGCACTTCTATGCTAACTTCATCTTTAGCAAATCCGGCAACAGCCATGGTAATACGGTATTTATCCTCAGCTAACAATTCAATATTGTATGGAGGGTAGGTCGTTTGTTTTTCATTTTTTGAAGCCGTGTCAATCATTGATGCTAAGTGGTCAAAACCAATAAATGAACGGTAAAGTGGAGATAAGTCGATGTTACGCATTGTGTATATCCTCGTAAATTAAGCAATATAAAGTTTAATTTGCCCCGATAATCGGCGGCGTTTTTGGTATGGATTTCCTATCACCAAACCCAGTGTGGGTTGTGCTATCTAAGTCTAGTTAGCACATCAGAAACAAGTCCTGTGTTTCTGTGTCAACCCTTTCGGCGTCGACAAGATATATATGTAGCTGGCAAAGATTTTTTCAATGTTAATATCAAAATAAATTTTTAGTTAATATGCCAGCAAGTGCTGGGTTTTAAGTTGTCAATAGGGTTTTCTTTTATACTCGTAGCTCAGGGCTAGCTGCGTTAAAAACTATATTGCGCTCCAACAGAAAACGTTCTGGTTTTATTGGGACGCGCGCCGTAAGGTTGTCTGCTGACAATATCTTGCTGGTCAGTTAGGTTCTCGATACGAGCAAATAATTTTAGGTCATCAGATATTTGATAGTTACCACTGACATCCACAGTAAAGCTGCCATCGGTTTTCTCAAACTCAGCACAGGATGCTCGAACACAGACTTTATCTACATATACAGCGTTGACGTAAGCGGACCAATTATTCGTTTCTAAACCAAGGGATATTTGGCCTTGGTTTTTTGGAATATATGGGATTGGATCTCCGGCACTTACGTCACCAAAAAAGGCCGTGTCGGCAATGTCGGTATCAAATTCGCTGTCGGTATAGGTATAAGTGATATTGAGCGGGATACTGAGGCCATTAAATTTAGTGAGTTCAGTTTTTAGTACAAATTCAATCCCTTGTACCGTTGCAGCATCACCATTAAAGGCGTCACCAATTTCACAGTTACTGCCAGATGAAGCGGTGCATTCACCTATAAGGTTGTCGTAATCACTTAGGAAATAAATGGCTTCAGCATTAAGTGTATTGTTGGCAAAGCGAAAACCAAACTCGTAGTTAATTGCTTC
>QIJM01000319.1 GCA_003232445.1 Paraglaciecola arctica | reverse complement strand
AGGATCTAAAGTTAAGTATTGTTTATATTAAAGGCAACGTTCAAAAAATTGATTTAAAAGATGTACCTGTTGAGATTAAATCGCTAACAAGGTGAATCCAGCGGATTGCCAAAAGCGCGCCCCTTTTGGCAACGGCTGATTCACGACGTTATGCACTAAATTCGAGAGGCCTAATGTAGGCCGAAGGTAATAGGAATAGAGGTTGTTGAGACAAAAGGGGTCAAGTATCATATTGACGTTTAGTTAATAGAATATTGGGGTCAGGTATTGAATTGTGAATTTTCCGGTGGTAGATTCGAGTTGTAGGTGCGCCACTCAAGGTTCTGCCAATTCAAAATTCAAGACCCTGTTTGTCCATAGTTAAAGTGAAGAAAATGAGGCTAGAGAATAATAACTTTTAAAGAAGTAATTATTTTCTTCCCTCAAGTAATTAGTAATAATATACAATTACAAAGGAGAGGGAAATGGATGTTGGTAAAGGTATCATTAGGATTGTAACTACAGTGCTTTATATTATTACATTAGTTATATTTATCAGTGTTGTCGCCATCTCTACCGCAAAAACTAATGGCTTGACAAACTGGACAGACAACTCATTTGAAATAACAGTTTTACTTAGTTCTTTTATAACTTTAATTCTAATTAATATGCTGCGCCTTAAATTGGGCATAACAATGGCCTTGACGAAAGATAGTGTACAACATCAATTTTTATTTCTTATATTTCTCACGCTAGTACTAATTTCTTTTAGTCTTTTGACAATACATTCTATATATTCTTATACGATGGCGGCCATATTATTTGTAACTGGATTTGCTGGTTGTGCAATAATTAAGCAACGTATGTGGGAAATTTTTACTGATATTCGTCAAACTGATCACGCTGTATTTAGAAAGCGATTAATAAAATTTGGGTTATTAATTGGTGCGCTTGCAGTACTGGCCTTTTTTAATTCTACAGATAGTTCATATTTATACAGCTTAATGGGAGCAGTTTATCTTGGGTATCTGATTTCAAGTTTTTTTATTGGATTCATTGTTGTCCGTAAATATTTTTCACCAGTGGTGAGTGCGGTGTCTGGTTGGATTAATTCTGAACAAAAGCAAGATAATAAAGTTGCGCGTCGGGTTGAAGAGGACAATAAAAATCGCATGAGAGAGGGGTTTAGTCCTATACCAATGGCTGGGCCGAAGAGTGACTTAGGAATAGCTAAATTCTCTGGATTACTTGTTTTTATATCAATGTTAATCGCGGCTATTGTTGTTGGTGTATTTATGATTCCTTTCTATATTTATGTGCTTATTACGAAAAAAGTGACGGTATCTGGGTCTGCGGTGACTTAAACCAAGATAATCCCAGTTAAATCCCTTCGGGTTCTATTCTCCGCCCCTTGGGGCGTAAAATGATAAATGCTCGAATATATCGATCAAAGCGATAATGTGACAATACTTTTTTATCATCTTGTTTTTCTGCAAAGTATTGTCGGGCCGTATTGTCGGGCCGTATTTGATCAAGGTGTAGACTGTGCATTTCGCTGTAGAAATACCCCGCTTTCGAGGAACGAGAAAGTCGACCAACGGGAGATGGCTTGTGAGAGCTGTCTCTACCCGGAACACGGACAATTCAAAGCGGCATTTTTTTTGCTAAAAAAGCAGCAAAAACGCGCCACTTTGAATTACCGGTGAGCAAGGCGTTATGCATAAAAAGTAGGTTTTAATGGCATGAGAAAAAATAGTACTAACAATGATCCTCACATAGCACAAAAATTTGTTTGGTGGCTAACCGGTACAGGAATAATATGTGCAGGAATATGGACGGTATTTGTTTATTTTAATGATAAACCAAAGACAGAAATTAAAGCTATTGCTGAACAACCGCCAGCAGTCGTTGTGCTAGAGAAACCAGCCCTAATTGACGCAGTTGAAACGAACCCCAACAATCAAAATAAAACTGTAATTAGGTACCCATGCTTAGGAAGTATCGATCAAATATTAGGCGTGTCTTTGAATCATGTTCACGTTATGCCAAGTATAG
>QIJM01000618.1 GCA_003232445.1 Paraglaciecola arctica | reverse complement strand
AAGGGAACGGCCATTCCTTCAGGACTACGCCTCGATTGAAAGTCGCTGGTGCTCTCTGAGTGGCTAATTGTTAGGATGGATTGGTATTATACCAATCTATTCAGAAGAGTTTATTTCCTCATTACGATAGAACTCAGGTATCACGCGTACCGTTTTGACTCTATTGTCTTTCATCTCTAATACTTCGATTGGATAACCGGCAAGACGTAAACTGATATTTGCTTCTGGAATATCCTCCAAATACTCCAAAATCAACCCGTTTAAGGTTTTAGGCCCTTCTGTTGGGAATTGCCAATCTAGTTCTTTGTTGAGTTCACGGATATTAGCGCTGCCATCTATTAACACGCTACCATCTTGTTGCAAATTGGCTTCTTTACTGTGATCAGGTAGAAAGCTGGTGGTGAAGTCACCGATAATTTCTTCCAATATATCTTCTAAGGTGACTAACCCTTGAATGTCGCCATATTCATTTACTACTAAGCCAATACGCTCCTTAGCTGCTTGGAACTTATACATTAATGTATGCAGGGGGGTGGACTCGGGAGTGAAATAAATTTCTCGAACTGCTCGAAGTAGACTAGCTTTGGTAAATTGATCTTTTGATAATAGTCTCAAGGCATCGCGCACATGCACAAAACCGACAGCATCATCAATGCTGTCTCGATACAAAAGCACTTTTGTATGTTGGGCATTGACTAGTTGTTTTTGAATGGCTTTCCATTCGTCGTTGATGTCGATAGCCACAATGTCGCTGCGCGGCACCATAATGTCTTCTGCGGAAACTTTTTCTAGGTCTAAAATCCCGACTAACATATCTTGGTGTTTTTTGGGGATCATGGAGCCAGCTTCATGTACAACTGTACGCAACTCCTCTCGGCTGAGGCTTTTACCGTCATCATTTACTGGTTTAATTCGAAAAATAGCGAGCAAACCATTACAAATACCGTTAATTAGGTACACAAACGGGTATAGAACAACCATTAATGGCAGTAAAATAACCGAACTTGGGAAAGAGATTTTTTCTGGGTATAGAGCCGCCAATGTTTTAGGAGTGACTTCGGCGAAAATCAGTATCACAAAGGTTAAGCCAAAGTTAGCAATCGCCAGACCCCATACATCGCCAAACAAGCGTAAACAAACGATAGTCGCTATTGAGGCTGCTGCAATGTTAACTAAATTATTGCCTATCAAAATAAGACCAATCAAACGGTCTGGTCGTTGCAGCAATTTCTGGACTCTCAATGCGCCTTTATGGCCTTCATTTTCAAGATGTTTTAGACGATATCGGTTAATCGACATCATGCCAGTTTCTGAACTTGAGAAGTATGCAGAGAGTAAAATCAAAACACCGAGAATTATAAATAAACTACTGGTGGCGATGTCTTCCAACTATGGAAATCCTATGGTAACTAAGAACCCGCACTTTAAGGGCAATTTAGCTAACAAAGCGGCTGCCAAAGTAGGCTAGTGTGAGTAATACTCCGCCAGCAATAGTTGACCATATTACTGATTTTCCACGCCATCCAAACACAAAATGACCCATCAAGATAACGCTATACAGCCCCCATGCTAAAAGAGACAAAACAGTTTTATGAGCCTGTTCCTTGGCAAACATGTTATCCAAAAAAACGAATCCACTGACCAAGGACAAGGTCAGTAAAATAGTGCCTACCAACAATAATTTAAACAGTATATTCTCCACTGTCATTAAAGGAGGTAGAGATGAATGCAGAAGTGACGCATTTTTTTCTTTTAGGCGCAAATTAATGTAAGACAATTGCACCGCATACAAGGACGCTATAGCCAAACATGCATAAGCAAACAATGCCA
>QIJM01000036.1 GCA_003232445.1 Paraglaciecola arctica | reverse complement strand
CAAACGAGACTGGCAGCTGGCAGATGTTGCGTGGCTTGGATGACAACAAAGATCAAAGCTATTTTTTATATACTTTAGGCGAACAGCATATAGCTCAGGTCCTTTTCCCTATTGGTCATTTAGAAAAGCCACGGGTGCGAGAAATAGCCTTAGAACAAGATTTAGTCACCCACGATAAAAAAGACAGCACAGGTATTTGTTTTATCGGCGAGCGTAAATTTAAAGACTTTTTAGCGCAATATTTACCTGCACAGCCGGGTGAAATTGAAACGGCTGAAGGTAAGATCATAGGCAAACACGAAGGCTTGATGTACCACACCTTAGGCCAACGTAAAGGTCTGTTGATTGGTGGTATGAAAGAGTACGGCGAAGAGCCTTGGTACGTTGTGGATAAAGACATTGAACGTAATGTGCTGATTGTAGGGCAAGGAGCCAATCACCCTCGCCTTTATTCAACTGGATTGTTAGCTAATCAGTTGCACTGGGTTGATCGCAAAGACCCGCAACAAACCATTAAATGTTCGGTGAAAACTCGTTATCGCCAAAAAGATATTCCTTGCCAAATAACGCCCCATTCTGATGGCAGCGTATTGGTTGAGTTCGATGAACCACAAAAAGCCGTCACCCCAGGTCAATCTGCCGTTTTTTACCAAAACGAGATGTGTTTGGGTGGTGGCATAATTGAGAATTATATCCGTTAATGAGTACTAATAATCAGCATCGATTTTATGAAAGTAACATCGCCTTAGCTGGCTTGTGTCAAGCCGCTGCTTTAGTAAAACAAATCGCCCGTAGCAATGAATTTGATAGTCAGGCTTTATCGTCATCGTTAAATAGTATCGCCATTACAAATTCAGAAAATACCGAACAAGTATTTGGTGATGTCAATCAATTGGCTTTGGGTTATCAAACCTTACTTGAACAACTTAGCAATCAATCGAATAACAAAGATATAGAAGTCACCCGCTATATCGCAAATTTGTTATCTATCGAACGTAAACTAAGTTCAAGTAAAAAAACCATGGCAGCACTAGGCGAGCGTATTTCCAATATTCAAAGGCAACAGCTTCATTTAGATATAACCGACAGTCAAATGTTGGGTAACTTAGCCAGTATTTATACTGATGTGGTGAGTCCAGTTGCCAGAAAAATCCAAGTGGCTGGAGACCCCGCATTATTGAAACGCTCTGATAACCAGCACAGAGTACGAGCTATATTATTAGCGGGTGTGCGAGCGGCTGTTTTGTGGCGACAACTGGGCGGAAAACGTCGGCATTTATTATTGAGTCGCCAACAAATCTTAGATAGCGCAGAGCGCACTTTAAACAAGATTAGCACGCCAAATTAGGAGTATTTCATGAACTTATCTGCACTCACTGCTATTTCCCCAGTAGACGGTCGCTACGGCAGTAAAACAGTTGAGTTAAGACACATTTTTAGCGAGTTTGGTTTACTCAAATACCGCGTGATCGTTGAAGTTCGTTGGCTACAAAAATTAGCTGCAACCGCAGACATTCGAGAAGTTCCCACACTAAGCTCACAAGCCAATACATTTTTAGATA
>QIJM01000155.1 GCA_003232445.1 Paraglaciecola arctica | reverse complement strand
CTGGCTCTGATTGCTCTTGAAAACTGTTGACTGGATAATGGATCGTTTCATTGTGCGTCACCGTATATGTGTTAGGTATATCCCAATATCGTCCAGCTTAAGGGATATGTCAAGGGTATATCCCGGTTATTTTGATTCTGTCATCCATGGGCCGAATTTTTCTTTCAATTTCAACGCACACTTAGATATTTCTATAGCGTGGACTCTCGTGATCAAACCACGATTTCCAGCTTAAACAGCAGCGTAACACGCAACCCCGGCTGATTATTCTCCAGTTGCAGCTCCGCCCCGTGCAGGTCGGCAACCGCTTTGACCAGACTCAGGCCAAGGCCGTTGCCTGCGGTGCTGCGGTCCGGCGCCAGCCTTACGAAGCGCTCGAGTACTTTTTCACGCTGGTCGGTAGCGATGCCCGGGCCGTTGTCACTGACAGTCAGCGCAAGGTGGCCGGCCTGCGCGGTAGCCTGCAGGCTGATGGCGCTGTCCGCGTGTATTTGCATTGTTAGATGCGATTTACCTTGTTGCATACATTTCAAACAATTTTTTCGCAGACAAATGCCCTTCTATATCATTTAGCAAGGAGTCAAACTCTTCACGCCCTCCAGCTCTTTCATGCATCAGTTTACTGGCTGATTCATATATTGTTGAAATAGCAGGAAGCCCAGAAGTCATTCTTGAATCCAAGCTTGCATTATATCTACTACCTAATTCATCACCCGTAATCTTTTCCGATACCGGCATTCCTATGCACTGCTTCATGTAGTGCTCACAAAATGTCCTTAGGTGATAAAAGCCTGCAGAAATGTCATTTTCGTTAGCTGCTCCAATGGCATCAGCCACGATACCTCTTAACTTTTTGGGTGCTCCCTTTGGTACATTTATATGCAGCCGCTCGGTTCTACCACACAAAGTTAATTTGCTTCCGTCCCTCTTAACCAAGAAGCCAACAAAGTTATCTTTACAAACCCCGCAATTATAAGAAAAGTTGAACAACTGCTCAGTCTTTTCAGATAACTTTGGGTAGTACTCCATAAAGCCATCAGCCCAAAGAACCCCAATGCTTGAAAATGTATGATCATCTTTGCATTTTGAGCAATGCATTTTTATAGGTGGAAGAGGAAGTGTTAGCTTCATTTCATCATTTGGGGTATTAAGTGGGGAATCTGCTATACCACAGAAAAACTCAGATCTCATATGGTCGTCTTTTGGCAAGTCAGGTGTAACAGGAACCCAAGGCCTTTTACTGAATTCCTTCTTAAAGCTATCAATATTGGTTTTACCAATTGTCTTGAGATAATTTTCCATGCCATCAAAGGACAATTCTGTTTTTTGAAACAACCCCTTTTTAGTGAATAGCACAGATAGAGCTTCACCAATGCTTTCTTGAGCGAGCATCTCTATCTCAGGAGATTCCTCCCTACTTACATAAGACCCAATTAATTCTTCATCTCTCGGCATTTACTAATTCCCTATTTGACCTGGTCAAGCTTTTTGTGACACCCCAGTTAAGCCGCTTTTTTCATTTCCAATAATTGCTGTTCATAGTCACAAGGACTCATGTAATC
>QIJM01000225.1 GCA_003232445.1 Paraglaciecola arctica | reverse complement strand
GCTTTAGCGGCACCCGTTGAAGATGGGATGATGTTCTGAGAAGCACCACGACCACCGCGCCAGTCTTTGGACGATGGGCTATCTACGGTTTTTTGTGTTGCAGTGGTGGCATGGACTGTGGTCATTAAACCATTAATAATACCGAAATTATCGTTCAATACTTTGGCTAAAGGCGCTAGGCAGTTAGTGGTACATGAGGCATTGGATACTATATCTTGGCCAGCATACTCATTCTGGTTAACACCCATTACAAACATAGGGGTCGCATCCTTAGATGGAGCAGAAAGCACCACTTTTTTAGCGCCTGCTTCGATATGTTTGCGGGCTGTTTCGTCAGTCAAAAACATACCAGTAGCATCAACTACAACGTCAGCTTCAATCACATCCCAAGCCAAATCTGCAGGGTTACGTTCGGATGTAACACGAATGCTTTTGCCGTTGACAACTAACTGACCGTCAGTCACTTCGACGGTTCCGTTGAATTTGCCATGGGTAGAATCATATTTAAGCATGTAGGCCATATAATCTGCATCTAACAGGTCATTAATGCCGACTATTTCAATGTCGGTGCGTTCAACTGCAGCACGTAGTACAAGTCGACCTATTCGGCCAAAGCCATTGATACCTACTTTTATTGTCATGTATTAATCCTCTGAGCTTTTTTAAACTAATTGATCAAATAAGGTTATTACGAAAGGTAACAACGCCCTTCTGAAATATAATTACAGAATTATGAACTAAATAGCCGCGCAAGGCAAAATATTCACGGCAATATGTTATAAAATTACAACATTGTTATTGCAAACGTATTCATTGTCACCACAATGGGTTTTCGCCGATCCTTAGTTAAATAGCACAGGAATTAAAATTTTAATGACATCTTCGTTACTCGAGCAGTTAGTGGAATATCGTGGAATTGAGTCTAACTACAACGATGCTTGGGGCCGGCCAACAACCATAGAACCGGTAACAAAAAGTAAATTGTTGTTAGCAATGGGCTATCAGGTAAATGCCCCTGATTTGTTGCTGAAACAAGTTCAGGAGAATAGTAATAAGGCTTGGTTATCTGTGTTAAACCCAGTGCAGGCTTTACGTATTGAAGAACATTTACACATTGTAGTGCGTCTTCCCATTGAACTAGTGGCAGATGAATATGTGGCTCAGATTGTCACTGAGCTTGGTGAAGTATTACAGCATCGGTTTGTACCCATAGATGGTCAATTGACAAATGTGGTGCATATTGAAGATATTGAGTTCCAAGAGTATCTCATTGATATTCCGATTAAATTACCTTTGGGATACCATTCTTTGTCCTTGGTGACTGATGACGATGAGTTGGGGAGTATGCGGCTTATTATTGCTCCGTCTTCGTGCTTTAAACCTAAGGCATTGACTCAAGGTGAAAAGGTCTGGGGATTAAGTGTCCAATTATATTGTTTACGCAGTGACAATAATTGGGGTGTAGGGGATTTTTCAGATTTATCATTTTTAGTTGAAAAGTTGGCCAAGCAAGGCGCGCAATTTGTTGGACTCAATCCCATCCATGCTTTGTACCCGGCCAATGCCAATGTCTGTAGCCCATATGGGCCATCTTCTCGTCGCTGGTTAAACTTTATTTATATTGATGTGACCGCGCTGGATGGTTATCAACAAGCCAGTACCCAGGCTGTAGTTATGGATGGCGATTTCCAGCAGAAATTGCACAAGGCTAGAGCTACTGATTTGGTCGATTATGCGCTAGTTACTGAGTTAAAGTTGCAAGCATTAGAAAAAGTCTTTGAATATCAAAATAGCCAATATCTGTCTAAAAACACTAAGTTGAATAAAGTATTTAAAGCCTTTGTAACTGAAGGTGGCGATAGTTTGCAGACCTTGGCGGTATACGATGCTCTACAAGAGAGTTTAGCTGCAAAAGAAAAACCTTCTTGGGGTTGGCCTGTCTTTCCAAAAGAATTTTCAGATTTTCACAACCCAGCGGTGAAGACCTTTACCAAAAAACATGCCAAGCGAGTGAAGTTTTTCTTATGGCTACAATGGCAAGCAGCTTTACAACTTGAACAAGCTAATCAAGTTGCACAACAAAATAATATGTTAATTGGCCTGTACCGTGATTTGGCGGTGGGAGTAAGTGAAGGCAGCGCTGAAATTTGGGGCAACAAAGAGTTGTATTGTACTGATGCGAGTGTAGGCGCGCCGCCAGATATATTAGGCCCGTTAGGGCAAAATTGGGGATTGCCCCCTATGGATCCAGAAAAACTCTATGAACAACAATATCAACCTATTATTGAATTGTTCAATGCCAATATGCGAGCCACTGGTGCGCTGCGTATTGATCATGTGATGGCGTTATTAAGATTATGGTGGGTGGCAAGAGGGGATGATGCCAAAGAAGGTGGTTACGTA
>QIJM01000624.1 GCA_003232445.1 Paraglaciecola arctica | reverse complement strand
ATATATCCCCAAGCATATCAAACACCATACTTTTTCCATCGGGGGTTATATCTAGGCTAGACCAAGTGGTGTTGTCTGTATCGATTGAGACCGTGGCTAAGTCAAAAGGTGGGTTAAGCACATCCCAGTCTTTTTCGTCCTGTGTTTTATCAGCAGATGCCTGCTCTAAATCCTGTTCGGTTTGACTAAATGCAGTACAAGAAAAACTAAGCAGAGCGGCTAAACCCACTGCGTGCAGCAGAGCCTTTTTTTTGCGTATCATGTTGGTTCCCTAAAATTGTATTGTTTTTTAGATTTATATTGAAACTGAGTAATTCAGATAAAATACATTTAACCAGTTCCGCTAATAATTTGTATTTGCGGAATATCAGTATCACCCTTTAATACTTTTAAAATGCCATCTTGGGTGAGTGTGCGCATTCCATCGTTCATGGCTTGAGCTTTCATTTCATGCACGGAAGCTTCTTTATATACCAAGGCGCGTAATTCCCCAGTCATGGCTAACAATTCATGTACACCTGTTCTGCCTCGGTAACCTGTATCACCGCACTCATCGCAACCTTTGCCTTTAAACAGCATTAACGGCTCAGGTAAATTAAGCTCTTCGAGATATTCTTGACCATATTGACGTTTAATAAATGCTATGTCGCTTTCGCTTGCAGGGTACTTCTCCTTACAATTCGGGCAGATGGTTCTAATCAAACGTTGGGCTAAAATACCGATACAAGCGTCAGAAAAATTGACAGGATCCAGTCCTAGGTCTAACAATCGAGAAATGGTTTCTGGAGCTGAGTTAGTATGCAGTGTAGAAAACACTAAATGCCCGGTCAGTGAAGCCTCAATCCCGGCATGCGCAGTTTCTTTATCACGCATTTCACCAATCAGTATGATGTCGGGGTCGGCCCGTAAAAACGCCCTCAATGCATTGGCAAATGTAAAACCAATCTTGGCGCTGACTTGCACTTGTTGCAAGCCTGGCTGGGTTATTTCTACAGGGTCTTCTGCTGTCCAAATTTTCTTTTCTGGTCTTTTCTGGTGTGTTGATGTGTCCTAATACAGCATGCAACGTTGTGGTTTTACCAGAACCAGTAGGCCCTACCACTAATATGATACCGTGGGGTTTTTGCACCAACTCAAGAGTTTTCTTATGGTTGCGCGGCGATAGGTTCAGCTTGCTCATAGGCATCGCCCCACCCGCAGCCAATATCCGCATAACTACGCCTTCTCCGGCAATAGTCGGAATAGTGGCTACCCGCACTTCAATGAGTTGCCCCGACATTCTAAAAGACAGTTTGCCATCCTGAGGTACACGTTTTTCAGCGATGTTTAAGTTCGACATGATTTTGATACGCGCAATCACAGCACTGTGGTGTGATGCAGGTACTTGGGTGACGTCCCTACATACGCCATCTATGCGCATACGCACGCGAGTCGGTGCATTTTTTTCTGGATCAACATGAATATCAGATGCGTTTAAGCGTTTGGCATCATGTAATACTCGGCTAACAAGTCTAACAACTGCTGGCGCGTCGTCCGACATTTCATCAGATTGCTCATCTAGCTCATCTGCAGTGGTGCCAATCTCATCAAGGATTTCGTCCATCGCACCTGGGCCAGCGCCGCCTCCTGCCGCTTCACCTAAATATTGCAGGATGACATTGGGTAGGCTGACTGATATCTCGTAACTGTCTATACCCAACGCACTTTCAATTTCCATTAATAAGGTGGCGTTATTCGGTTCTGCCATCAGCACAATAGGGTTGTCTTTTACATCAGCTAACACGGCAACAAAGTTGCGTTTTAAATAAGACAAATTCAGCTTGCTGTCGCTTTGGAATAGATGATATTTGTCTGGTAAATAAGCAATATAAGGCACCTGAAAATGCACCGACAATGCATTACCCAAGTCATCTTCGGGCACTCTATGCTCAGATGTCAAGCGTTGTACTAACTGCCTATTATCATGGCTTGTTTCTTGAAGTTTTTTTAGTTCCTTTTCAGAAATAAGATTGCGATGCACCAAATAATCAAAAGGCTGACTGGTGCCACCTAATTCATAACGGAACTTTTTACCCATTATTTCTGTGATGGCATTGGCAAGAGCAAGGTCGTCATCAGTAAAAGCCGCATCTTTCTTATTGATGATCTGCATCACGCCCATCAATACGCCAGAGTCGAGGATAGGAATACAAATAATGTTGCGTGTCTTAAAGGCCGAGCCTTTGTCGAACTTATCCGCAAAGTTTAGGCGTTTATGAATACTGGCCAGCTCTTCTTTATTGTAAGGGTCATTGATAATCAGCGGTAACTGACTCAGTGCTACGTAGCCCGCAATTGACATGGGGCTAATGGGCACTTTAATTTCACGGGTTTCTTTACCTGTTTTGAAACGAGCAACTAAATCTTGGTGCTGCCTGCGGCGCTGAAAAATACTCATGCGCTCGGCATCAAATAAGCCTAATACAAAAGGTTCTAGCTTGTGGTAAGCATCCATAAGAGAAGGATACGTTTTACGTTTTAAGCAACTGGTTAATACGGTCGAGGTGATTTTGATTAAGTTCGGAATTCATATAGTTGCTTAATGTACTTCTAGGCTATTGTTATTTCTAATAATTGAAGACTCTACTATAACTGACACGCTGCAGACAGCAAATAGCTTTTGCTGGAGTAGGTTAAGTTGGAAGCATCATTTTTAAAAAACAGGTATGCCAAGTGAGGATAGAACTTCACGGCGGGATTTTACTTTGCTGATATTTTAACCAAACAAAACCTTGGCTCTAAACTTATCATCCCATGCTGAACGTTCTGTTTCCCTTCACTCGTGGATTGATAAAGCATCAAACCACTCTCAACCACCATAGCGCCCATGAGGTGTACCGCGTCAACATGGTGATTATGCCCTGATACGATACCTTGAATCGCTTAACGCATATTGACGGCACAGAAAAAGTCCGTTATCAGGCCAATGGTAATATTCGCTGGAAGTCAGATGCA
>QIJM01000656.1 GCA_003232445.1 Paraglaciecola arctica | reverse complement strand
CTGAGTCGATTAAAAGTGTGCTGTTTAATCATGGTAAACGCATTGATGCAGATATTGCATTGGTGTTAGATAAAAGCTTTATGTTAATCGCTCAATATGGCGGCGTAGACCTCACCGTTGGTCGTTTTTTAGCGCAAGATTTAGATGACAGACAGCAAAATAGAGCTTGGATTGCCATGGTAGGCAACGAGCCTTTTATGATGTCGGCAGAGCCAATTAAGGCACCGGCTACCATTGGTTGGTTATTAATGGGCAAGAAGTTGAACCTTGCTTTCCTAGACAGAATAAAAACCCTGATTTCGCTGGATCTCAATTTTTTGGTGGTAGGAGATAATCAAAATCAGATCCTACTCTCTACGCAAAATAATAGTGTGATTGTGCAGCAGGAGCTGCAACAAATGACAGCCAATTTTGTTAGCCAAGGTGCGATGATTGATATGCACATTATGGGCTCAGAAGGTTGGGTTGCCTTGCCTTTTCGTATTTTCAATAACAAGCAGCAGCATTTTGTTGTGGTGTTACAAGATTCAATCAGCGCTTGGTTAAAAAACCGTAATGCGTTTATGTTGGAGCTGTTACCCTTTTTTATAGTGGGGATATTACTGGCACTGTTAGGCTCATTTTTTATTGCGCGCAGTATCACTCGGCCTGTGGGGCGTTTGTTGCAAGCTGCAAAATTGGTTGCCAGTGGCAGCTACACTGACCCAATCGAAGTCTCAGAAAAAAGTGAGTTGGGTGAGTTAGCACGAGAATTTAGCAGTATGCAAAGTGCGGTTATGGAGCGTGAGCAGAAAATAAAAGATCAGGCCGAAGAAATACGCCAAACAAATACTATCAAGTATCAGGTGGAAATTGCGCAAAAAGAGCAACAGCTTGCGGCATCTGCGACAGACGCTAAAAGCCGTTTTTTAACCAATATCAGCCATGAAATTCGTACACCGCTCAATTCTATTATTGGTTATTCAGAAATTCTAAGTGATGTGAATGCCAGTGAAAATAATAAAGCCAAAGCCACCTTGGCTGTTCACAATGGTGGGCAATATTTACTCAACATAGTTAACGATGTATTAGATTTATCAAAAATTGAGGCGGGTAAAATTCAACTTAATAAAGCCGACATCAGTTTGGTTGGCTTGCTGCAAGAAGTGACCGCCTATATGGAGGGCTTCGCCCGAGAAAAGCACCTTGCCTTTAATCTTAAACTTAACTTCCCCTTGCCGTATGAATTCAATTCAGACCCTACTAGGCTCAAACAAATTTTGCTGAATTTGTGCAATAACGCAATCAAGTTTACTCACCAAGGGCAGGTAGACTTGCATGTTCATTGGGATACCTTTAGGCAGCGTTTTATTTTTGTTGTATCTGATACTGGGCCGGGTATGAGTGATGAACAACAACTGCGTTTGTTTACTGCCTTTTCTCAAGGTAATCAATCTACTAGCAGAAAATATGGCGGCACAGGCTTAGGATTGTATATCAGTAAACAACTAACAGAAATGTTGGGTGGGCATATAAAAGTCACCAGTCAAGAAGGCCAAGGCAGTCAGTTTGCGGTTTATATGCCTTATGTAGAAGC
>QIJM01000309.1 GCA_003232445.1 Paraglaciecola arctica | reverse complement strand
GCTCAATTAACCATGCCAGAAAAAAGTATGAGCCAAAATAGGCATCACCCAACACAATATCTCCAGCCTCAAAGGTGGTGAGTATTTGACGCAACAAATCTTGTTCGCTACTGCCTTTTCCTTTACATGGGCCAATGGCAGCATCAAGTAGTACGCCATTTACCAAACAAGTGATTCCGACAATGCGACACAGGGGAAACCCTAAGCCTTGTTTTTGACTGGCAGGTTGAGGATAAACTGATTGATTGGCTTGGGTATCTGGCATAGAGGCTGTGGTGCCATCAATCAAACGAACAGGTCTGCCACGGTGTTGCCAATGTTTGGGTGTTTGTTGGGCCATTAAATGAGCTGTATAACGCGTCAATGTGGATAGCATGTTTAATGGCAAACGGGCTCGTGCTTTGCAATAGCCGCCTGTTGCAGTGCTGCAAGCGGTCAGGCCACCGAACAACCTTTTAATAACTGAATCATTAACGATGCTTTGGCATGAACCATCTTGGCTCATAACCTGTGCTAAAAACATCGACAGTGTTTCTGTAGGTGGAAACAGACGTTCACGGTGTTCCGGTAATAGGGATTCAGTTTTGTCGAGTAATTCAGGGCTGGTTAGTAGATTGAAAAAGTCATACGAATCGGTGGTTGATGAAATTTTATTAAATTGATGTTGTGTTGCATGTGTGCTTTGATTGATACTAGACATTAAGACTGGCCTCTTGGGTGATGGATGATTGTTTACACAACCCAGTTTATCACTTGGTCAGTCCTTAATCTTGTATTTTATTGATATAATTCAATACCTTAGGCCTTAAGTAAGTGCCATTCGGGTCAGTACCCTTTACCTTTGTTACCACGGCCTACCACGCTTAGAATAACCAACTTTAAGGTTTAATTTATCTTCTACCTGTTTAATGAATTGACTACCTCCCAAAGGAGTTCCTGTTTGCGTACAATTTCTGATAGCTTTTAAAACTTTTTCATCCAAATGTTCACTAAACAAATCAACATACTTGTTTCTTCTTCGTTTCTTTGCACGAGCTAAACCTAGATAGCTGGCATGTGGAGTAAGTATCCTGTCTAACGAATTATATGCGTTAAAACCATAACTAGACCAATTATAATCTTGGGGTGATTCAACCATTTTAGCCCTGACAGGGACAAGCAAGAACATAAAAGTCACTGTCAACCAATGAACTTTTAAACCGTCCTTCCCATAACGTGCCTGTTCTGCCATATTTATGATTGATGTATGGTACAAAAAGTTACTATAAGCAATTCTCCAAAGTAAACATTTCTTTCTTTTGTACTCCATATGGAGTATATTCATAGCATGAGTATAAAAATACAAGCACGAATAGATGAAAACCTAAAAACAGAGGGTGAGTTAATTCTTAAAAAAATTGGCTTAACCACCACTGAGTTAATGAGAATGACTTTTAGGCAACTGGTCATGCGTAAAGGCCTTCCTTTTGAAGCCACTATTCCTAATGCACAAACACTTAAATCTTTTGATGAAGCCAATGATCCTTCAGAAAACATAACTTATAAAGATGCAAAATCTGCATTAGATGATGTTTGGGCCGAGGATTAATTTTGCGCCAAGCTAAGTTCACTACAAGTTTTAAAAGAGATTTAAAACGCCAAAAAAAACGAGGAAAATCACGTGTCAAGATTCAAACAGCAATCGAACTAATTTGTCTTGATGGTGATGCGCCTGCTGAATACTTCCCACATAATTTATCAGGAAATTGGAAAGGTTATCGAGAATGCCATATAGAACCTGATTGGCTACTTATTTATGCTGTAGAAAACGATGAATTAGCTACTTTCTATAGAACAGGAACCCACTCTGACCTTTTTTAAAACACTAACTGGGACATATATGAACGCCTTGTCTAAATCAAGATAGTTGATGCTTTTTTTTATTACAGCCAGCTTGCTGGCTTTGTTATTTTTATTCTGACATAAAATCACCTAATTCTTACCTACGGCCCTGCGCCGAGCAGCGGGGTTTGGGGCGATTACTTGCAGCATTAAGCAAGGCAAGCTTGGAACCTGATGGTGAAAAAGTATGTTTAATAATCAAACTAATAACCTTATCTATTTTTTTACCAAATAACCTAACTTTGCGTTTTTAATGGCTTCTTCACTGTAGTCGACTTCATCTGGTTTTTTAGAATTAAGTTTAACTCCAGTAAGGTGAGAATTTATTGAGTGTGAATTAATCATATAGAGTTAAAGGTTCTACTTCAAAAGAAACACGAATAAAATATCATATAACGATACAAGGTTAGATTGTGAGAGCGAAGCGAACCACAATCTGAACTCATTGTTGGATAAGTCCGATTTTGTTGATTGATTTTGGTATAGAAAAGAGCTTTTTTAGATTTTGCTCTTTGTTTTGAATTTCACTCTAGTTTTGAGCGGTTGTTTTTGGGTTATTGCCCTATTGTTTATCTTTGATGTTTTACATGGCCGATTGGTTTGCTCGTTCATAGGCATCAATGGTTT
Organism: Paraglaciecola arctica; assembly: GCA_003232445.1. GTDB lineage: Bacteria > Pseudomonadota > Gammaproteobacteria > Enterobacterales > Alteromonadaceae > Paraglaciecola > Paraglaciecola arctica_A. The sequence continues at coordinate 241 of QIJM01000309.1, read as the reverse complement.
TAGCTTGCAAAGATGAACAAGGACCTTTCTTGTTTTCCATCTAGTTAGGAAACCGCCCAATAGCAAGTAAGAATAAAACACAGTAGTATAGTCTTGATTTTATAGTACCACTATAGTACCATTGAATCATGCCTCCAAAAATTAGAGAATTAATCAGTCAATTACAATCTTCTGGTTTCGAAAACAGAGGAGGTAAAGGCAGTCATCGTAACTTCACACATCAAAAAGGAAGCAAAATTAC
>QIJM01000275.1 GCA_003232445.1 Paraglaciecola arctica | reverse complement strand
GCGCCAAAAACCGCAACTTCGTCTACTTGTGCTTCAATCGCGGCTTCCAGCCCACGTAAATTTGGAGTCAGTGCCGTATAGCGAACATTGTTTTGTCGTTTAATTTGCTGAAACACCGCAGCGCTGTCAGCCATTTGTGGCACCCACTTAGGTGAGACAAAACTACCGGTTTCAATCACAGTACAACCAGCGTCAGCTAATTGTTCAACCAATGCAACCTTAGCGGATAAGGGCACTAAACCGTGTTCATTTTGTAATCCGTCTCTTGGACCCACTTCGATTATTTTGACTGACTTAGGTAACATTTTTAGATGCCCCTTGGTTAGCTTGAAAAGCCAGTAATTCGGCACCGCCATCTACCAACTCGCCTGCTTTAAAATAAAATTCACTGACGCAACCGGCAGCAGGGGCTTTTAGACTGTGTTCCATTTTCATGGCTTCCATCACCATTAAGGTTTGGCCTTTTTCAACTTGTTGTTCTGGTTCGACTAAAATAGCGACTACTGTGCCATTCATCGGCGCGATAAAACCAGCGTCTGCAACGTTGTCTTGGGTATCACCTAAGTCAGCCTGCAGTGATTTAAAACGGATAACCTTACCATTACAAAATACTGAATGGCCATCTTGATGAGCGTTAACATTGGCGAGGGTTTTGTGACCATTGATGGTGGATATTAATTGGTTTCTCTCAATCACACCTGTGCAACGATAGTTTTGTTGGTCGACTTTGATATCAAATACACTCTGACTTCCAATACCTGTTTGGCTGACTTGTACGGAAAATGAGTTCTCACCCACCATCAATTCTAAGTGTTGAAGGTGTTGCTCATTCGCTCGCCACGCATTACCAAATGACCAAGGTGAATATTGGTCTTGAAGACTTGCCGTACTATTTTGTTGACTGCTGAGTATCAAATACAAAGCTGCAATGGGCAATAAAGCCTCAATGTGTTGCTTATTATTTAGTCGTAACAAATCTTGATTTTTATCTATGAAACCGGTGTCAATCTGCTCAGCTTTAAAGGGCGCGCTGCTGGCTAAATTATACAAAAACTCAATGTTAGTAACGACGCCGTCAATATGGTATTCAGTTAAGGCTTTGGTTAATCTTGCTAGGGCTTTATCGCGGTTTTCGTCCCATACAATTAATTTCGCGATCATAGGATCATAAAAAACAGAGACTTCATCACCTTGTACCACACCTGTATCGACCCGAACATGATCCGATTCTATTGGTGGCTGTAACAAGGACAATTTGCCGGTCGCGGGTAAAAAGTCATTATTAGGATCTTCTGCATAAATTCTGGCTTCAAAAGCATGACCGTGAATACTTAAGTCATCTTGTGCCAATGGTAATGGTTCATTGTTGGCGACGCGCAATTGCCACTCAACTAAGTCCTGCCCAGTGATCATTTCGGTAACCGGATGTTCAACCTGTAGACGGGTATTCATTTCCATAAAATAGAATTGCCCATCACTGTCTAACAAAAATTCTACTGTGCCTGCCCCAACGTAATTGATTGCTTTTGCGGCTTTTAATGCAGCTTCACCCATTTGCGCACGCAACTCTTCAGTCATGCCAAAAGCAGGGGCTTC
>QIJM01000111.1 GCA_003232445.1 Paraglaciecola arctica | reverse complement strand
GCAACGATGTGTAATTGCCAAATTTCGTCGGGGATGTAGTAACGATTAGCACGTGGCATGATAACCTCAGCAATGTTTATACGTTGGTCTGACCCGCTTGTAACTGTGCAGAATAATAGTATTGTGAAACAAATGATTTAACCCCCTTCTGACCTTGATCAAACAAAATAGGATAGTAAATTGCTGAAAAAAGTTGCTGGTGTTTTTTTATGGAAGATTATAGGCACAGCTCTTACCTTTGCTCTTCAGCTTATCTTAGCTCGTCTTCTTCCAGTTTCAGAATATGGCGCACTTATTTATCTGTTTGCGTGGCTCGGATTTCTTGTGATGGTAGTAAAGCTCGGATTCGATAATGCCTGTATGCGATATGTTGCTTCCTACATAGGCCAGCGTGAGTGGGGAAAGCTTGTTGGATTTTTGATTACAGCATTTGTTGTCGTTGGTTTATTCAGCCTTATGGTTGCGTGGTTGATTAGCTCATATGTATTACAGTGGTTTTCAGGATTGGATAAATATATTCATTTGCTGCCTTGGTTGCTTTTTCTGTTGCCGTTGATGGCAATACAAAATTTAACCGGATCACTACTGCGGGGTCTTCAGGTACAATCAATAGCTGAGTTTTTAGAAGGAGTTTTTCGTTCATTTCTGTTATTGATATTAGTGATTTGGTTATGGTGGCAGATACCATCTATCTCTGTGCCAGTCATTCTTGATCAATATATTTTAGCCACAGTAGCGACAGTGTTAATTGGGTTAGCTATGGTGTATGTCAATCGCCCTCCAGATTTTACATTTGTTCGCCCACAATTTTTGCATAGTGAATGGTTTTCTACTTCCACTGCTCTTTGGTTTACCGGCGGTATGTATCTAGTACAAAGTCAGGCTGACATTCTGATGCTTGGTGCTATGCGTACTTCGGTTGAGGTGGCTCATTATGGGGTTGCGAGTCGAATTGTTGGAATGTTAGGTATGGGTTTGGCTGCAGTCATGGTAATCATAGCGCCTAAAATGGCAGAGTTGCACGGAAAAAATCGCCCAAAAAGTGAATTTCAGCGTTATTTAAAGGAGGCTTCCCGTTTGTTGATGGTTTTCATTTTTGTGGTCGGTGGAGGACTTATTATTTTAGGCGAACCAATTTTAGGATTGTTTGGTGAAGAATATATGGTGGCATATTGGATTATGGTCGTTTTGATTGTCGGTCGAATGGTTGAATCTGCGGCTGGGCCAGTTGGACAACTCATGTCAATGACTGGACATCATTGGGCAGTAAGTAAAATTTTATTACTGTCCACTGCATTAAATTTGATCATGAATGCTCTGTTTATTCCATTGTGGGGTGGATTGGGTGCAGCAACGGCAACAGCTATTAGTTTCGCAGGTTGGAATATTGCACTTCTAATTTATGCTTGGCGAGTGATAGGAGTTAATCCCAGTATTTTCCCTAACTATTTCATAAAGAAACATTAAGGAATGAGAATTTAATAACTTGTACATTTACCATCAATGTAAAGTGGACCCCATAGTCAAGACAGTAATCCAAAAATATAAGATATAAAATCTTATTGTTGTAATCCTATTAATCCGTCGTTGATAAGCT
>QIJM01000020.1 GCA_003232445.1 Paraglaciecola arctica | reverse complement strand
TTATGACAAACAATTCCATTAAAAGGTCGGCAATTTCCTGCTCTTCAATGGATGTAATCTGGCCAACACCATGGGCTGGATAGACCACAAACTCATTGGTCTTAAAGCCTGCGCGTTGCATAATTTTTTTAGCTGCCATCTGGCATACTCCTGTTTAAGGCTCTTTAAAGTCACTATCAAAATAGATAGGGCTTTTGTTTTTTGTACCCGGTTTTTTAAAAAAATGGTCGAAATGGATTTTGCCGCAGGCAAATTCATTGGTTGGGCAATGATCAGCCTTGATAGGTTTCTATGCTTTTGGGGTTTTTCAAAAAAGTGCAATTTTTGTGGCACCCGGGTTAAATATCTAAATTTTAAATTGTTGCCATCTATTGTTTGGGTTAACTGCCATGTTCGATTTGTGCAGCATAACACAATTGTGGCGAAAAATCAAAAACCGTGATTTTTGGTAGTGTCTCAGTTTGAAATATCTTTTTTCTTATAGGCTTTAGGTCTGCCCGGTTTTGGTGCTCTTGCATCAATTAAGCCAACAATACATTCAACATCGTGCAATGTATCAGATACACCAGCCGCCATTGCAGGGCTGACTTTCAAAGTCTTGTTAATACGACAAAAGTTATAATGCACAAAATACAATGAAAGCATATGCAGGTGATTGTCGATCTTCTTTGAGAATGCATTTGTCAAACGAGTAAACCGGCGATTGCCCATGCGGATATTTAAGTTCATACGCTCCACATAAGACGTTGAAACGTGGTTTTCGTCTGGTTCGCCTTCAATTGGCCGTTTTTTAATCCCGATGTATTCGGCCGGGGAATAACGACCCTTCATGCTTTCCGGTGAATTACCGTAAATCTTGATTAGTTGGGCATAGTCAACATCAGATCCAAACGCCCCCTCAACAGCTTCCAGATAGGATTTGTGGCCATCTGTAGTTAGTTGAACCCGGTTTGCCAAACGGTCACCCACGTCTTGCATAAACGCATCCGCATAAGCTGCATCACGACCACCAACCAAATATGAAATAATAAGCTTGCTATCAGCATCAATGGCAGTCCATGTCCAAACGTCTCCAGCGCCGTTAGTTGGCGATTTCATGGTTTTGACATTCTTTTGCTTGATGACCAGATTTCATCACACTGCACACGTTCAGCATTTACGTTGCGAACGGTTTTGTCGTGATATTCAGCACAAGCATTGCCAGCATCAATAAGTAGTTTTGAAACAGTATTAATAGAAACGCCGGTTATACGAGTAACCGAACGCATCGACATGCCTTCAACTAACATGGAAAGAATTTGAGCGCGTTTTGATGTGCCGAGTATGTTTGCCATACCCTTAATATAGTTACTTTATTTCAAATAATAAGCAAAAAGTTCAGTTTAATTGTTTTTATTCCACTGCGATGTCCAGTGAAGCAGTCTCCCAATTAATTGTTCAGCCCAATCGACTCCGTATTCCTTAGCGAAGCCAATTAAAACAATTAACTGTAACATAAAGATAGGGAGAAACAGCCAAGAACCATTTAGAGCCGACACGGCAACAACATCGAATAAAATTGCCGTTGCGCAAACCCACCTAAAACGTTCTTCTAGCCGTTCGTCTTTTTCTTTAGCTAACGATGTTTCCAGACTCGCAATATTGTCAGTAAGAGCGACAACTTCTTTTGTTGTCACATCGGTTGAACTCTTATTTACACCTCCAACAAACTCAGGTGACTGGTTCGGGGCGTTTGACTCGTCTTTCATACTCATCAATCATATCTTGCGTAAAAATTTTTATTTGTTTAGCACCTGCGACGTATTTATCCGCCCATGCACCTAATGATGAATGTGTAGTTTCGACAAGTTGACCCGCTGTAACAGATTTAAGATTTTCCCAAGCCAAGCTAAGCATTGCTGCTTCATTCGTATCTGAAATATCTGACGCGCCCCAAAAGACAGGAGGAATTGGCTTCGCTCCGAACGCTTTGCACTTATGATAAAGCGAAGGAATTACAGGTCCGTAATCCCATGCCTCAAAGTCCTCATCAACCAAGCGTATTTGTTTTTTTCCTACGAAATTCATGTCTGCAATGTACAAAACTTTTTGAAGTTGAAGATTGGACAATTTCCACCCACTTGTCTTACAAAGGTAGTTCGCTGCGTCAAAAACGCTAACAGTCATTATATCCACCTCGCTTCTGCGGCTTTGCGCGCGATCTCGCTGCGCTGTTCGCCTGTTAAACTTTTTGCTCGTGCTTTAGCTCCGGCCTTCCCAGAGCGTACACGGCCTGATTTTTTGTTATCTTCAATTTCGCCAGTCGCGATCCTTGCTACCATGACAGCAGCCCCGATTGCATCGGCTGGTCTTTTCTGTCCTTGTGGGCCTTTTGGCACTGTTCCTTATCCGACTTTTGCCGGTCCTCCCTAAGGTCAATTCCTACGAGAACCGTATAGATTTTATGCGCGTTATGCAAGATATGGGGATTCCTTGCAAGGATATAAAGGTTTGCACATATCAAATTCACTTTTAGTAACCTTATTACTAATAAGTTAACACGGCACTTTTATGCTGATGATAACTTTCAATTTTCAAACTGAGACACCACCTGATTTTTTGGCAACAATAAGCTTTTTTTGCTGTTTTGTACTTGCAATGAATTTTTTTTGCAGGCTCAGATTTTAGTCGCCTTCGCCGGGCTTTTCTGAGAAGTATTTTTCAAATTTGCCTTTTTCGCCATCGAACTTTTCTG
>QIJM01000097.1 GCA_003232445.1 Paraglaciecola arctica | reverse complement strand
AGTATCAGGGATGATACGAATAAATTAGTGAAAAAACTGACTCAAACCAGCTATTTCTCGCTACGGCTTCTATTCTCGGACAAGCTCCTAGGAGCTTGGAGTGATAATTCAGAAGCAGTCAGCTTTGAGTCTGTTTTAGAACACCAAGTGAAGGTTGAATTTAAGCTTAATTTGAGCCACTTTAAACTGTTAACTTAAACACAATATTGACTATTTTAAATAACTGTTATTAAAGCTTAATTGTATTTGTTAATAATTTGTGATGTAATCGATTGTCGGAATAGCAGAAGATTTTACCTGCTTGAAAAATAATAAAACTAACAAATGAGGAAACTATCATGCGCGTAGCAGCAGGTGTCATATTAATTATCGCAGCCATTTTTAACTTACTGGCTTCATTAGGGTACTTAGCAGGTGGAGCAGCCACTTCGGGAGTCGCTAGCATGGCTGACTCGGCTTATGTACAAAGCCAGGATTTAACCGATGAACAAAAAGAAGAAATCGAAAGGGTCAAAGATGAAATCGGTGGATCCGGTATTGGCTTAATGGCTTTTGGTGTGTTTCTGTTAGTCAGTGTAGGCATATTGATAGCAGGAGCCGTATTCTTATTTCAAGACAAAAAACCACAATTTATCATGGTGGCAGGAGGCATGGCTATTTTGGCTGAAGTCATAGGGATATTGATTACCACCTTTGGTGTGACCAATATCCTGGGCTTAGTTGGTGGTGTACTGGCCATCATTGCAGCCAAGTCTATGTCAGGTGGAGTTGTCCCTCCAGTTGCAGAATAAACAATTGAATATAATGTTAGTCCATAAGCCGCAATGAAATCTTTGCGGCTTGCGACAGTTAAGGTGCTGGTAAAACAGGATGTTTACTACGCTTTGAGAAGTACCAGAGGCTTGTTGTTTTTGGTGTTTTTTGGCGTGTTTTGGCTGTGGGTGTTTTCTAAATTAGCTGGTGGTGGGGCTCAATGGCTGGCCAATCCTGAAGGTAACTTCATCATTGGATGGTTGTTCGATCCACAGATTGCCAGGTCATTATTTGTCGGACGGTCTGCCACTTTATCAGCATTTTTTCTGTTAGCCGTTTCTACCGTACCGGTGTTTGTGCTGCTCGCTGCCAGCGATCAGACTGCCAACGATATTGGCAGTAAATACCTGCGGTTTTTAACCCCAAGGTGCAACCGGATTGAAATTTTTGTGGCCAGATTTCTAGGTGCCACGGTATTGGTTGCTTTTGCCTATATATTGATTACCTTGATTGCGACTTTGATGGCTGTATTTGTAGATCAGATTGCTCTGTCTAAAGTAATTTCTGACGCTGTACTTATCATGTTATCGTTAATTGTTTATGCCTTGCCTTTCATTGCCCTGATGTCATTATGTTCAGTTATAGTGGGTTCGGTTGGTTTATCTGCATTGGTCGGTATCAGTGTCTATGTAGTGGTCTTACTGATTGTGTCGGTGATAGGCATTAAAATGCCTGCGGTGGCCGATACTGTGGCTTATCTGATTCCTAATGCAACCAAGTCTCTGGTTCTTCGTTTGCAGTGGTCATCCTTATTACAAGTTATGATGATTGTGCCTATTTATATATTTGCCTATGGTGTTTTAGGCTG
>QIJM01000592.1 GCA_003232445.1 Paraglaciecola arctica | reverse complement strand
GTTGGTTGAGTAGGATGTTTTAATACGCGCAAAAAAGTCGATGATGGACTCACCGTTGACTGTTTTATATTGTGCGGTAACCGTATCCCAGACACTGAGTAGGTAATCTTCCACGTCTTTTTAATGTAGCCCACTATTTGATGGGTGTGTAAGTAAGTGATATCTGACAAATGTGCAACCCATTGCTGGGTTTGCTCAGTATTTAAATGACTGGCAGAGCCACCACCCGCTGGCTTGAGCTTCAGCCGTTTGGCGTAATCACCAATATGCCGGGTAATACTGACTTCACTGTTACGTAGTGCTTGTGCAATTTTAGCCACCGACCAGCCCTCTGAACGCAGGTCACGCTCTCCCATCATGGGTTTTCAATATCAGGATGATGGAGAGCGCTTCAAGCGAGCCGCAGAAAAACGCCGTGGTGATGTAAAGCTGAGTTTTGACGGTAAGTTTTTCGGCAAGTTATTGCAATAACTTGGTTTTAGCTAAGCCGAATTCTTCATCACTTAAATATCCTTGCTGATGCAATTTAACTAACTTATCCAGCGCATCAACCACTTCAGTTTGTTGCGTTGCTTGGCTTGCTGGTTTTGGAACTGTATTTTTAGACCTTGCTGGCTCTTGAATTAAATTTTCAATAGGGTCATTTTTTCTTTGTTGCGGTGCGAAGTGTTGTCGAATCGATACTGCTGCGCTAGGGCGAGATAATTTAACTGAAGGAATTAAACGTGTCTCAGTGGCTTTGGGGTTGATACCTTTTGAAATGCTCCAGCACAGATCAATAAGTATATCGATAACCTCATGATACTTTGTACCTGTCACTCTATTGTTGCCTTTCCTAAGGTATAGACACACTGTGTAACTATCATCTTTGACAAACAATATTATTTCAATGTGCCGAGTTTTATCATCATACATTTTGTCACTGTGCTCTGTTGTAAAAAGGTCGCGTATCTCTACTTCGTTTTGATTACTAAGGGCATTGTCTGGCTGGTCATCGATAATATTAATAATATTGTTATTCAACAAAACTTCACAACGAATGATGTCGTCAAGGGCAAGGGTTTTGTACGCCTTATTCTGATTAGTTCTAAACAGTGAAATGGTTTGTGTGGTTGGTTTATATTTGAGTCGCACTTGGCCTTTATCTAACAAAGGGGTAGAGCGTTCCTGATCCGCTTTTTTGCGGTAAATAAAAATCGAAAGTAGCAACAACCCCGTCAATAAACTTATGTACAAAATATAACTGTTAGATCCAACCGCTGTCGTATTTGACTTTGTTGCACTTGCTTCAATCACCTTTGAAATAGTTGATTGCAGTGAATACATCCTGCTCTTGTGGTTATCAAAAAGTATTATTTCACCCTGATTATCTTGGTGAATGTTCAAATGAGAAGTCGGCGATAGGGTTTCTTTGGTGATGAGCTCTTCGAATATTGCTGATTCATTACTTAATGGTGTAAGTGCAAGTGAGGTCAAATGCCATTGATTATCTATCAGTGTGAGTCACGACCTTGATAAAGCAGCATTGATGACATCTCGGTGGGTTGCTGCCAAAGAAAGTTGGACTGCGACTGGGTGAGCAATTTATCACCAACGTTAGCTTTGCTCAACCAGTGTTGTTCGTTGTTGTTATGTTGGATGAATATTGACCCGTGATTGCTTTTAGCCCAAAAAAAACGTTCAATATTTTGTACGCCCATTATCACTATTTCATTATTGATTTTGGGTTCTTTGATAAAAGGATTAGTCTTTGGGACAGTATAGTTAAGAGCACCAAAAATCTGCGGGTAAATGCGTAATATTACACCAGAAT
>QIJM01000582.1 GCA_003232445.1 Paraglaciecola arctica | reverse complement strand
CTGCTGGATTGGAGCGAAAAGGAAGTCTGGGCTTACATTCATGAGAATGATGTGCCTTTTAATGAGTTGCACACAAAGGGATATCCGAGCATTGGTTGTGCGCCATGCACACGGGCGATTGCTGAAAAAGAAGACATTCGTGCCGGGCGCTGGTGGTGGGAAAACCCGGAAAGTAAAGAGTGTGGTTTGCACGTACGTTCAAAAGAAACCGCAAGAGTATAGCAACAAACAAACGCAGTGCGTCGCTTCATGTTGATGAAGCGACGTATTTTTTGTGATCCTTTTTTGTTTCTCTGTTTCTCTGTTTCTTGTTCTCCACGTAGGGTGGAGATCGGCTCCCCTAAGGGGGAATCATTATGTCTAGTTGTTCAAAATCATTCTTCTTTCAATTCACTGCTAATAACTTCCCAAGTTGAATTTTTCCTTAGAATTATTTTAATTTTAAGACCTTCAGGTATGTATCGGAACACAACTTTTGCGGTATTTTTATTGTCTACAGAAATTGAATTAAAGATGATATGTGGTTTTTCAGAAACATATAAAACAGGCTTTCCGAACTTTATATGATGATAGTTTTTCACGACAACATCGTTTATCAAAACACGTAACGGTATTCTGTTCGGCAATTCAGCAATATGATAATAGTTTTCCAGTTCATAAAAATTGATAGCCGCATATATTAATTCTTTAATGTAGCTGTTCTCACTCGTATCATCATCGGCATAAGTACTACCGAGCATCAGCATCAGCATAAAAATAACTAATAAACGGTTTTTTTTCATCCCTTCAGCACGCAAGGTTGACACCATAAACTAACAACTCAAATTCTTCTCCTTCTTCGCCCAGTCTATCTATACCATCTTTATTATCTCCCCAATGAACCATCTCATGAAGTATATTTACGCCAAGTGCAGGTACTCTCTTTCCAGTTTTCGTCTGCAGATACCCCGTACCAGATTCAAAGTCATGAAAAATACTTTCTTTAATTTCTATAATGTTATTACCAGGTGTGGGAGTAAAAGCAGCACACGAACCTAATCCTGCCACTATACTAATAGTGGGATGGTTACCCCATGCCAAAGCCTGTTGAAACTGTGCTCGATTGAGTTGTCCAGTTTTATTAACTGCATTTACAATTTGTGGGACGTTAATTACTTTAGGGAGTGAATGTTTTATATATTGAGTAGATTGTGGGAATTTTGTTTGGTCAGGTAGCGCGATAATCATAGTCAAGCCCTTTTAACAAATGCATAAGATAACTTACAGACAATCAGTTATATAGAATTTAGCTCAATTAGGCAATTAAGTAGTAAAATACTTCTCGCAGGGATCATATTATGATAATTCTATCTTAAAACAAAAATTTAAGACATTGTCCATTAAAAAGCTCGAAAAACAACCATCTCACTCAAAATCGTTTGCAAGGACAACAACGCAGCCATGGAGCAAATAGGGAGTGCAGTCAGGCCTAAATCTCAATCGCTATGGGTATATCATCCAGCCCGACCTGACCTGACTGCGCGATGACGTCACAATGGAGACGCTTGGCATTGTCCAAGCAAGGTCTGGCATCGCAGCAGCAGTTTGGCGCGGACTTGTCTGGAACGCGCAATGCAATCGAGCATCTCGG
>QIJM01000623.1 GCA_003232445.1 Paraglaciecola arctica | reverse complement strand
TATTGCGACGTCGAATCATATTCATCTGATGGTAGTTGCCAAGGCGAGGCAGTTTATCAATGATATTAAGCGGTATCTGGGTATTGGTATGTGATACAAGAAGCGGGAAGATTGCGACAATTATTTTAAGCTTAAGGAAACAAGCTCTGAGTACTGGTTTCCTTAAACGTACGATTTTTATCTTTAAATGGCAGCTTTAAGCATGAATTTAGGGCTGGTTTTTTCTGGTAATGCTAAGAATACAAAGTGTTATGTAGGTCCGACCCGATACTTCTAAAGAAGATAAATTGCTATTTAAGGACTTTAACAAAAGCGAGCAATTTATAGTCGAGAGTGTTTTCGAAATCTATTTCATATTTTTTTCCAGCTTTAAATTTAAATTTAATTGAGAAGTGCCGTGTCTCGCCCCCTTCATGTACAAATCCAGAGACAGTATGCACTTCAGGTAATAAATGAATTTCTTTAATTCCTTTAGGCCCGTTCCACGACATTATCGGTGCTGCAATGCCCTTGGAGTCTACCTTGTAAATATGAACTGGCGAAGTGGTCGCCCTGTTATATAAAATGGCAATCGCGCTATTTGGTTTTTTCGGCCCATCATAGCGTTTAGTGACTAAATTAAGGCAAGCAGTGAGAGTTATTGACAATAAGCTAAGTAATATTAATTTGTATTTCATTGTTTTCTTGATCCTTGTAAATAATTGTAATTAGTGAGGCTTGTGTTGTTTTTTATCAGCAGCTGGAGTTCGGTAAGTTTTAACAACAAAACCTCTGATTTTATATTTTCTCATCTTGACCCCTAATAGAAGTTGAAGTGGTTTAGGTTTTTTTACCCAACGACACGCGACTTCATAAGTCATCCCTGCCTTTATCCTAATACCAATTGCCGGGCGACTATACCCAGTGGTACGACCCACCTGACAATAAATTCTTACCTTATAGAGGCCCGGGGCCAGCCGCATTTTTTTTAGTCGAATTCCACCTTTCCAAGCAGATTGAAATTTGCTTAATCTATTTTTGCCCAGACTCCGAAAAACACCCACGAATGCAGGGCGAAACCCGTTGAGATTTTTTGTGGTAACGAAGCCTAGATGTTTTTTCTCTAACGATGAATTAGTAAATACATCAGAATCAATTTTGTTTTTTGTGTTTGTTGAATTACATCCGGTTAGTAAAGCTAATATAACAATAACTATGAACACTCTCATTTTTATTATTCTCCATTTATATTTTATCTTGATTGCCAATAGTACCCTATTGGACAATAATTAACTTCGATTTGAATGTACCAGAGAATTGCTTGGGGTCTGACCAAGCAACCTATTACATTAAATAAAAATCCCAAATACTACCGTTTTTAGGGCTTAAACACACCATTTCATAGGTAAAATGACGTGTTTAATAACATAAGTACCATGAAGCATGTTGATTTTTTTAAAACATATTTTGTAACTACTCAGTCTAGTGTAGAGTTTTTTGAGGTTGGAACTAGAGCATTGCCTTCAAATGCATCAATCAATGCATTGAATGCGTTATCCCTGAGCCTAGCTTTATGCCAAGAGCAAACCGTTGTTTCTTGCCAAGGTATGCCTGGGACATAATACACCGATGTCATAAGAGTGAATCTCTAC
>QIJM01000478.1 GCA_003232445.1 Paraglaciecola arctica | reverse complement strand
CCAAGCTCGTTAGCTAATTCGTTATTATAGGCTTCCATAAATTTGCTCCAACTAAAATCGACGTCGCTAGCCACGGGCCCATAACGAAAAAGGTAATATCTAAGGGCATCTTGACCATATTGTTTAACCATATTTAACGGATCAACAACATTGCCCAGGGATTTACTCATTTTTTGACCTTCATTTGTGATAAAACCGTGAGCATACAGTATTTTTGGCAAAGGTAACCCTAACCCTAACAACATTGCTGGCCAAACTGCAGCATGAAACCGTAATATATCCTTGCCTATAACTTGGGCATCAGCTGGCCAGAACTTCTTAAAATCTGCCCCATCTGGATAGCCTAAGACAGTAATATAATTCATTAAGGCCTCAAACCAAACGTACATAACTTGAGTTTTATCACCAGATACAGGTATTCCCCAAGTAATTTTATCTGCTCTACGGCTAATACTTATATCGTCTAACCCTTCTTTTAAAACACCTAGTACTTCGTTACGCCGTGACTTTGGCTTAATTTCAAATTCACCTGATTCTATAGCTTGTTTAATCTTGTCTTGATATTTACTTAGCTTGAAAAAGTAATTTTCTTCCTCAACCTTTTCGTATTTACGGTTATGAAGCGGGCAAATTCCGTTGGTTTCTTTAACATACGCATCGGTTTTAAACTCCTCACATCCAACACAGTACAGTCCGACATAGTTATTTTTGTAGATATCATCTTTTAATTTCTTCCAGATTATTACGGCAATTTTCTGGTGGTCTGGGTCTGTAGTTCTAATGAACTTATCATTGCTTACTCCTAGTTTTTTTAAGCCATCCTTAAAGCTAGCGCTAATTTCATCAACATGTTTTTTAGGGGTAGTGCCAGCTTTTTCGGCTGATTCGGCAATTTTGCCCCCATGTTCATCTGTCCCTGCAGAATAAAGAACATCATCACCAAGTTGACGATGATAACGAGCTAGTGCATCTGCATAAATATGCAAAATAGCATGGCCTAGGTGTGGCTTGGCATTAACGTAAGGAATAGCCGTACAAATATAAAATTTACTCATAGCTAATAGTATATAGTAGCCCAGTGTTAGTGACTAGTAGGGATGGTGGCTTTCTATACGGCAGTCCATATCCGACAACTTTCTGCTTGCTATTCAAGTTATGATACCCTCGACCAATCTCTCTGTCTTAAAGGATTGTTTTGTATTTTTCTGTTTAAAAATCAAATTTAGCTGGACTGTAGTGTTTGCGTTGGTAGTCATCAAGTGGGAATTGGCGGTTATGCTGTGCCATCATTCTCTTAAGCGGTTCAGGGTCTAGCAGGGCAACATCACCTATCGCAGATACAATTACTTTGAATTCGGCCCTATCTCTTCCCTCTTTAGCAAGTTCAGGCACTTCAAAACCCTTTTCTGCGTAATTTGAGATTAAACCAATTATTGCTGTCATAATTTGTGTGTTAAATATGAGTGGTTGTATTATCCACCCAATTAATCATAAACGCAATACCTCGACTTTTTCAATTTAAAAGCCAGCCCTTCAGCTGACTCTTTTCTTGGTGCGCGGAGCGGGACTTGGTCACGTTCCGCTACCCCCGAACTTACACGATTAGCAACAAGTTGCTATCGGAAGATTCGTTTC
>QIJM01000545.1 GCA_003232445.1 Paraglaciecola arctica | reverse complement strand
TGATAAGTCTAACGGTTTGTTGTTTGTTAAATACAATGGTACTGAAGACGGTTGGTGGAGCAATATTTGGTCTAGTGACAAAAATGAGTTGGACTTAGACATTGAAGAATATCGTGTCAAAGTGGTAGGTGTAGGCAAAAAAACCTCTGTCACATTATTAGACGATGAGAGCAATCCCTTCCCAGTCAACAAATTAACAGATTTGTACCCCACATTTTCAAAAACCATGTCGGCTGACGACCTAGATATATAAGCTGTTTACCTCTGGTTGTTAGCGCGGTCAGAGGTGATATTTTCAAAATAAACATCCTCCAAAGCTTTGTACATTCTTCATATTAAGGAGTTGGTATTGTATGTCGATTGCGGATTCAATTTTATCGGTTAACAATGACCTGCCTATTCGAACTGAACTGCCCGTGCATAGCGGTAAAGTACGCTCTGTCTATTGGTTGACTGAGCAAGACAGTCGTCGTTTAATTGAAGATAAAGCCTATCCGGTGCCACATGATACGCCATTAGCCATTATGGTCATCAGCGACCGTATCTCCGCCTTTGATTGTATATGGCACGGTGAAGGTGGCATGTTAGGCGTACCCGGCAAAGGTGCGGCTTTAAATGCCATTTCTAATCACTGGTTTAAGTTGTTTAAACAACAAGGCTTAGCTGACAGTCATATATTAGATATCCCTCACCCTTTTGTATGGATAGTTCAAAAAGCTAAACCCGTGATGATTGAAGCTATCTGTCGTCAATATATTACAGGCTCCATGTGGCGCGCTTATGAAAAAGGTGCAAGAGACTTTTGTGGTATTGTGCTTGAAGAATATCTTAGCCAAGATTGCAAGTTAGCTAATTTACTTATGACACCCTCCACAAAAGGTATTTTAAAGGGCATTCCTAATGTACCAGAAGCGGATGATGTGAATATCACCCGTCAGAATATCCTTGATAACTATCCTGCGTTTAACTTTGAAAAACAAAGCGATGTTTCTCTGTATGAAAAACTATTGACTGAAGGGTTTGCGCTGATTAGTCAAGCTTTGGCTGAGTTGGGGCAAGTGTTTGTGGATACCAAGTTTGAATTTGGTTATGTTAAAGACTTAGATGGCAATAACAAATTGATCTATATGGACGAAGTAGGCACGCCAGATTCATCAAGAATTTGGGATGCACAGCAATATGCGCAAGGCAGGGTAGTAGAAAACTCCAAAGAAGAATTTCGTCAGTTATTGCTAAATCATTTCCCAGATCCTGATATTTTGTTAAATAAAAAGCGTATGCCCGAGCGCCAAGCATTAGCCAAAAACCACGCGCTACCTGTTGAGGTATTGATGCAGGTTTCTAAGACTTATATCGATATCGCAGAAAAAATCACTGGGCAACCCCTAGTGTTGAGTGAACACCCTAAAACTGAAATTGTTCAGATTTTGCAGGATAATTATCAATTGGTTAATTAATGACTTGTTTGATAGCATTTTTTGCGTAGCACGGCGCTATATTGCTAACATCATAGCTAAATCATTATAATATGGCATAATACACTGATGACATATAGCATCGATTTCCGCCAACACGTTTTGGCTTATAAAGAAAAATATAAACTCACATTTGAAAAAACGAGTGAGCACTTCGCCA
>QIJM01000655.1 GCA_003232445.1 Paraglaciecola arctica | reverse complement strand
TTTGGATATGATTATTATTTAGAATGAGTTCAACTTCGTCGTTATCAAATTGTAAATGGTATTCTTTTCCATTGTGTTGGTAACTGGCAAGTTGATTGGTTTGAAGCTGGTGGATAGTGTCGAGTAGCAGGGTGATTTGGGTAAAGTCCTGAGCGATATCATGACTTAACCAATCCCCAAAAGCGTCACATTCAAGCTCACATGTGGCTACGGGGTGTCCCAAAATATCATGGGAAAATTGATAGTCCATTAGATGTCACTGGTTACAGGAATGTGGCCTACCATTATACGCTAAACCAGTCATTCTCTGTGGATAAAATAAGATGTGAGGGTATAAAGCCATATATGGCTTGTTAATGATGGTTTATTGCCTGTGAAAAAGTGCCAATGCTTCAAGTGCCAACAAAAAAACATCAGCACTATGTTCACCATCAACATTTTTCACCACGGTAATGCTGCGTTGGTGATCGCGGCATAATATCAACATAGTTGTGCCACCGTTGCTGCCACCGGAGTGCATCACGGCATTGTCGAAACTGGCCATAAGATTTTGTGCGCGGGCGTTGTCTTTATAATAAGAACGGTTTTTATGATTATCAAAATCAATCATCCAACCTATACCAAAGGCTAGGGTTTTGCCGTTATTGAGTTTGGCGCGGCTAAACATGGCGTCTAAACTAGCCTTTTGCAGGTAACCAGCATGTGAGTGTGCGACCGCGAAACGTGAGATATCCGACGGCGTGGCGATAAATCCACCGCCAGCGTATTTGTATGAATGGTCTGATTGTGGCGCATTCAACAGTTGTCCGTTTCGCACAATATAGGGGCGTTGACGCAAGGCAATAACATCGGCTGGGTCGTCAAATACGCTGTTTTGCATACCCAGCGGATTAAACACTTCTTGTTGAATTATTTGCTTAAAACTACGTTTTTTGTCAGCCCCTTCCATTGCTGCTGCAATCAATGAAAAGGCAAAAGTAGAATATTTTGAATCTGTACCCGGTTGGAATAACAAGGGGTCATCTTTGAACAAGCTTAAGCTGGATAGGGTGTTGGTAAAGTGCTGATTGAGTATAAACTCAGCATTATTGTTGTAGTGTCTTACACCGGCAGTATGAGCCGCCAATTGCCTAAGGGTGATAGGCGCATGAATTTTAGGCCAAACATCCACATATTCGATGATGGGTGTGTCTAAAGACAGCTTTTTTTGTTCATATAAACGCATCATGCCCGCGGCGGTTATCAGTTTAGCGATGCTGCCAACCCGCATTTTATGCTTGTTGGTCATACTGACTTGGTTTTCTAAATCAGCATAGCCATAACCTTTGGCCCAAACTAAGCCGTTTTTGTCTGCAATGGCTACGCTAATGCCGGGCACCATTTCCCCCGCCCCCGCATTTGAAAATAACTGGTCGATTGTTTGCATGTTTGTAGAGGGTTTTGCAAAGCCAAAAGCAGTAACGAACAGAAATACTATAGGTAAAAACTTTGTTGGCAATACACACAGCATAACGGACATCCTAATAAATTAATCGGAGATAAGGGCTTTTTTTGCTTAGTCTAAATTAACCCGAGTTGGGGTTATTTAATAGTGATTGTCGCTTTTATCAGCTGTACTTCTTCACTGGTTTTACCACTTTT
>QIJM01000385.1 GCA_003232445.1 Paraglaciecola arctica | reverse complement strand
TTTTTTCACGGACTTTTCTGCCTAACTTATGTATCTCAGCTATTTTGGATTATCCGATAATCCGTTTTCCATTGCACCTAATCCTGACTATTTGTATATGAGTCCTCGTCATAAAGAGGCTTTGGCTCACTTGACTTTTGGTTTGCGTGAAAGTGGCGGGTTTGTGATGTTAACTGGCGAGGTAGGCACAGGCAAAACCACAGTGTCGCGCAAGTTAATGCAGCAATTACCCGAAAACACCCAAGTTGCGATGATTTTGAATCCTACTTTATCTGCACTGGAGCTGCTGGGCACAATTTGCAATGAGCTAGGCATCGAATACAAACGTAAACATGCCAGCCTTAAATATTTTACCGACCAAATTCTCGACAAATTAGCCAATAATCATGAGTACGGCGTTAACACTGTGTTGATTGTTGATGAAGCGCAGCATTTATTGCCAGAAGTATTAGAGCAACTCAGGTTACTAACTAATCTAGAAACAAATCGTGAGAAGTTGTTAAAGGTGGTGTTGATTGGTCAACCTGAATTACAGCAATTATTAAAGCGTAATGAGTTACGTCAATTAGCTCAGCGTATTACCGCCCGTTATCATCTTTTGCCTTTAACCTCTTCTGAAGTGGGTGCCTATATTGGACACAGGTTAGGCGTGGCTAATGGTGATATTAGTGTGTTTTCTAAAGCAACTATTCGAGCGGCATTTGATCTTACTGGTGGTATCCCAAGGGTGATTAACTTGCTGTGTGATAGGGCTTTAACCCTAACTTTTACTAAACAAATGCCCGTTGTACCGCAACATATTTTTATTGCCGCAGCGCAGCAGATTTTAGGTGAAGATGTGGTAAAACAGCGACAGGGCAAGCGCTGGACTTATACCTTATTAGGACTATTTTTGACAGCAACCACCCTTGGCTTTGCAATAGGCCAACTCAATGCTTAGACAAGTAGATATTCAAGAATTACAGCCAGGCATGGTGATTGTGCGGATCACCGAGCAAAATGGGCCTATCAAAATCAAGAAGTCAGGTCTAGTCACTAGCCAAGATATGGTGCAGGGCTTGATTGAAATGGGTATTCAACAAGTAGAAGTGGATCCTGAGCAAACCGTTGAGGTAGAAGCGCCAAAGTTTAAAAAATCAGCGACACGTAGAATGCTTGAAAGCAACAAAGTGACCAACACACGAATTGATGATGGTTTATCAGAGCAATTTCATCGCAGTTTGTTTTTACCCTCTGTACAAGGTATTCCATCGGCTTGGCAGTTTTATACTAAGCGTTATTTGTTAGCGGCGTTTATTGCTTTAGGTGGTTTGGGCTTAGGCTGGACTTTGGCTAATTATCAAGGAGTATTGGCGCTATTAAGTTCACAGCCTGATAAGCCAGTGGTGAGTGTTTCTGTGCCAGTTCCGACGGCCGTTGCTCCTGTGACTGAGCAACTGAATAATAATATCGAACCATCAACGCAAGTTGATAACCCTATAGATACAAACACTAGCGTAATCGTAAATACACCTTCACAACAAGTCGCTGTGCCAGATGAGATTGAGCAAAGCCCTGAGACAAGCCCTGAGTCGTCAAATGAAGTAGAGCAAATAATTACCTCGCCACCCGAGCCAGAACCACAAATTTCTGCTGATGTATTAGCACGGTTTAGAAAAGCCATAAGCGAAGTTGAAGATTCGCCAATTACCTCACCACCTGTCGAAAGTGTGTCTAGCAGTGAAGACGTACCAAGAATTGATCAGCTACCTGCATGGGTGATGACAAGATTACCCAGCATGGCTTTTTCGGTACATATGTATGCATCTATTGATTCAGAGAGATGGGTGAGAGTGAATGGCACTAGAATGGTTGAAGGCGATAAAATTGATGGCATAATTGACATTGTTCGCATTGAACCGCAGCACGTTATCTTAAATTACTCTGGACAAACGTTTTCTATGGCTGCTCTGACTGATTGGTAGATAATGAAGTGTTCAAACCGATACCCAAGTTTGTTGGGTTTAAGTTATTTATCAAAAAATGATTGGCATTCTGTTGATTAACAACTTTGTAGAGT
>QIJM01000179.1 GCA_003232445.1 Paraglaciecola arctica | reverse complement strand
ACTGCCAAGCGGATTCACGTTCTGCTGATAGCTGATGAGCATTAAATGACGGCTCATTATCAAGCTTGAATGTCTCGTAATTGAATAAAACTATATGCGCCTGCTCCATTCCAGAAATAGCCACATGCCCCTTATCAATAGCATCTAATAAATGGCTTTTTCCAGAACCATTAACTCCTGTCAAAACAACAAAGTCTGAAATTTTTATAGGATCAAATTGATCTATTGAGATATGTTTGTTTTTGAATTGTAATTCCAATCACTTAGCCCCTACGTAAATTCAATTTTCTGAGTAAATATAACGACCAAGCTGTGCGGCGTGAACGAAGCGCAGCGTAGTGAACGTCCGAACGAGCGCCTTGTTATGTGCGATATTTGCCAATGGCTTCACTTATTTCATAAATCGCTGCTTTAAGAACCTGCAAACATATTTTTGCAGTATGTTCTCTAGGGTTAAAACCAGAACTCATTTGCTCAAATGGGTGTATGTAATTTCTGAAATCTCTCAATGAATGACTAAATTTATGTGTGTCATACTGAATCAATTTCAGCTCTTTCGCCACATCAATAAAACTAGCAAGGCTCCATTCATGGAACTGTTTGACTTTTCCACTACTAACTTTAGGTGAAGAATTAGCAACATTAAATATTTTAGGATATTTTATAGCTAAGCCTAGAAGAATACCCTCTAAGGTGCTTCCTGCTAGCAAAATAACCGCCAATGGTGAATTAGATTTAAAGCATTTTTCAATTTCTTTGATTCTCGATTGGAGGATATCTGTAACAACCCCTTCCAAACCAAGATTATGTACATTCACTTCATTAAATTCACGATTTAAAAAGTCATTTTCAGTTGCTTTTTCCGGCTGCTCATCTATCTCTACTTTATCTTGTCGCTTGAATGTGATTTCCGCCTCATTTCTTACTACCTTCCATTTGTCAAATGCCAAGTACTGATTCAAATCTTTAATGAACACGTCTAGCTCATTAATGCGACCAATAAAATTTACAGGTGAAAAAATCTCTCTAATGCATTTATCGAGTTGCGGTGTTCCATTTATTGCTTCTAGTTTTTGGTCTGTATACATCCATCGTGATGGAAAGCCTTGACCATATTGCTCATTGAATCCTAGCCCGTTAAAAAGCTTCACCAATTGGGGGCCAGAACGATATTCCGTTTCTTCATTTATTAACTCTCTAAATTTCTCCAAGGATTTCTTACTTAGAATCATGAACAATCCTCATTCGTTGGTAGCACATAACAACTTATTATAGATACATTAACGCCTAATATCGTCATATTTGACTATTATTAATGCATATAATTTTAAGCAATTCATTATAAGTCATTGATTTCTTACATTGAAGGACTTTAGTGACTGCGTGAATAACGGGTTATGGACTGATATATATACACGTTTGCATGAATATCAGTCAAATTCTTAATATATGTGCATTTTATGCCGCTTTTGGATCGGGTGGTTGTTAAGTTGCGCTTGATACATGACAGCAGAAATACCGAATCAATATATGGATCAGTAACCATGCCGAATGCATTGGGGTGAGTAACTGCGAGAGTAACTGCGAGATTAAAATTGGCTTTATATAAATACTATACCAGATTGGGCTACCAACAGCAGACGACTTAAGTGAGCTTGCGCAGCCAACACTGTGCCGAACTAAACTAACCTGCGCTGCAAGTTAGACTTAGTAGGCGGAAAGAAGCGGTTTAAACACATAACCATAAACCCCTGCGTATTTAATTTTTGCCCACTCCCCTACAGAATCTTCCACCTCTACAAAGGCGCCCTCAGCGATTGCGTCTAAGCGCTCTGAAGATACCGACGGGGCTGAACGAAATACCGCCCCACCCTTTGATTTAACAATATATATTCTTTGCAGGCGTTCAATATCACAAAATTCAGCGTATTTTTGTTCTGTTATGAAATTTTTTATGGTCTGATATTCAGTTAAGTTTCTACCACCATAGGCACAATGATAGTTAGTTAAAACCATCTTTATGGTTTTAGATGGAACATCATTGTTCAGTGCATCCGCCAGTACACGAGTTATGATTGGGTCTGCGCTTCTAGGGGCGTAGTTTGATGGCTGATTACAGCCCAAAACCTCCAATAGCTTGATTTTCTTTGCTTTGCTTTCCAAATCCCAGTAGCGATAAAAATGCTCAGCTGTGTTTCCGCATGTATGCAGAACTGCTGACAAGTACACAAATAGTAATTAGTGCTTGACCGAGAAAGTAATCGTAGCGAGAAAAAGACTGGTTTGAGTCAAAATTTTTCATTATTTGAGGAGAGTAGTGAGCTATTTGACGAAAATAATGGGAAATATTGACCAATTTCAGTTCGCGATTTTTTATAAACGGAGCGTAATACCCACTCTGTTTCTAAAAGCACGGTTCGAGGAACAAAGACCTCATTTGAATCAAGTAATTGCTCAGCTAGTTCAGCTTGTTTTAGATCATCATTGACAGCAATACGTACGAAAAGATTTGTATCAAAAG
This sequence comes from Paraglaciecola arctica, assembly GCA_003232445.1. Classification (GTDB taxonomy): domain Bacteria; phylum Pseudomonadota; class Gammaproteobacteria; order Enterobacterales; family Alteromonadaceae; genus Paraglaciecola; species Paraglaciecola arctica_A. Next base: position 714 of record QIJM01000179.1, on the reverse strand, counting down.
CTATCATTAGCTAGCACTACTGGTTTACATAATTGCCCTGTTGAGACTGGTTCGCCTTTATGTTGTAAAAAACCACGCAACGATTTTGCAGTGTGTTTGTTTTTTTCATGTGTTTTTTTTTGTAACATAACACCATGTTCTGTCGTTACTAAGACCAGTTCCACCCCGATTCCCCAATCTAGCAGATCACGCACATCTTTTGGAATGACAACTTGTCCTTTACTTGAGAGCTTTACTGTAGCAGCTAGCATATTAATATCTCGGTAAGACTAATGGTAAGCCCATCTATTATGATCAGTTTTTTTTGAAGATCAAGTTGATTTTTTATTTTCCTCCAATACTATAGCCCCCTGTGTCAGGATAGTTGTCGCCTCTAATTTTTTAGAGGAAAAACATAATGAGAGCTAAATTCAGTAAATCATTTAAAATGCAAGCAGTAAAAAAAGCCTTGATTCGAGATGAAACAACCAGCGTTAAAGAAATAGCTAATGAATTATCTATTGGTTATTCGACATTGCAGAAATGGATTGTACAATCAAAGAATCACGAACTAGAATTAAGTAATGAATTATCAACAAATCAGCATGTCATGACACACGAAAAACGACCAGAAGACTGGAGTATTGAACAGCGGTTGGCCATTATCATCAAGTGCGGAGCACTTGATGATAATGGCGCGAGCCAACTTTGCCGCGAACAAGGCATTTTTCTTCA
>QIJM01000449.1 GCA_003232445.1 Paraglaciecola arctica | reverse complement strand
CCGATAGGGCTGAATTGTTTCGTCGTGGCAGGCGTACGCGATGATATTTCCGTCCAGGACGTGTTCAAAGGTGTAACACCATTTTTCCTGGCTGATGTGGTCACAATCGGCGTGTTGATCGCGTTTCCAGGGATAGTGCTGTGGCTGCCGCGACTGGTGGGGGGGTGAAGGGTAAATTTTAGGAGTCCTATTAAAAAATACCTTTCTACCAACCCATCAACTATAAAATGTGATCGATTACGCCAAAATTATACTACAATTTTACAATAAATAACTTACAATGATATTATGGCCAACCAACAAGATAGCACCATTGCAGCACTTTCTGAAGACCATATTGTCAGAATAACAGGCCTGTCAAAAGGGCAGTTGAGGGCGTGGGATAAGCTGGGGTTTTTCGAACCAAATTATGCATATAGTGACAGATCCAAAGCGTATAGCAGGATATATTCCTTCAAAGACGCCGTTGGGTTGCGTGCTATCTCTGTGTTAAAAAAGCAGCACAATGTATCGCAGCAACATTTGGTGAAAGTTGCTAAGCTTCTTTCGAAAAAAGGTTTCAGTCATTGGTCTGACGTCAAGCTTTTTGTAATTAAAAGGAAAGTCCATTTTCAGCATCCTAGCTCCAATAAAGTGGAAGGAGTTGAAGACGGACAGTTTGCAATGCTTGAGGTTATAAAAGTGATTGATGATGTACTTGAGAAAGTCTCTATCTTAAAAATGCGCCAACCAAATCAAATCGGAAAAATTGATAGAAATAAATTCGTTGCCAGAAATTCTTGGGTTGTATCCGGCACAAGAATACCGACAGCTACGATTCGAAGATATATTGATGCTGGGTTCAATGAAGATCAAATAATTGAAGAATACCCGGCCTTAACCTACGATGATATTAGAGCAGCGGTTAAACACGAAAAAAGACTCGCAAAAAGTGCATAGATTTGTTCAAATTACAAGATGCGCTTTATGCTTGATGAAAATGTGTCAGTATCAGTATCAAAATTGCTGATAAACCGGAACTATGAATGTAGTTACATCCGTGAATTGTTGCCAGTTGGTTCGGTTGATCAGTTGGTTGCATTCGTAGCTGAGGATAAACAAGCAATTTTAGTTTCACATGACGGTGATTTTAAGAAAATATCACCCAGAATTCCCGATGGACAAAAGAAGAGGTTCCGAAATTTAAGCAGAATTCACCTTCGATGCGCAGAGTACCAAGCTGCAGATCGATTGGAAAAAGTGATGAATTTTATCATTTCGGAGTACAAGATTGCCCAAAAGAGCCGTGATAAACGCATGATGGTAATAGTTGGCAACTCATTCATAAGGTCAGAACGATGAATTTCTGATTTGCAGGTACATTTTACCAAATACACCTAATTATCAAGAGTTTACCCTATGCGGCTCCCTCAGGGTGCAGTTTGTCCTGTCTAATTCTGCCCAAACCCCAATCGTCACCCCCAGCGCGGGGCTGAGGATGACCTATCTGAATTAGGGGATAATTAGGGACAGGGGATAATTTACTTATTTCCGCAACAGCACCTGTGCATTCCGGAAGGCTATTTTTTCGGCTGTCACCTTTGGCAGTTTGCCGAGCCATTCGCGGTGCTGGTCGATCAGATATTGATAAAACTGCCAGCGGTCGTTTTGCCAGGTAT
>QIJM01000141.1 GCA_003232445.1 Paraglaciecola arctica | reverse complement strand
TCCTTTTGCCAGACGATGTGGCGATAAAGAGCAGATACATCACCTTGGCGGTTGTTACCTGTGGGAGAGATTCGATAAGGCAATCCGAATAACAAGGTTTGATTTGAACTTAAACCATAAGCAATACTGGTGGTTAAATTGTCGATATTACTATCTTTTGCATGTTCAAATACCAGTCTTATCACTCCGCCTCCCTTCTCAACTGGCAATGCTACAAATGAACGCAAACCCATACTATAGCCACTATTTACAACACCGAACCAAAGCCAAAGAATAAAAAGGCTTGAAGATATTCTGGTTTTACTCTTTTTCATTACCTATCACCGTAATCTTTACTGGTGTGAACCCTGCATCCAAAACGGTTTGTTTAATCATCTTAATCGTTGGCAAGGTGCCATTGGTTTCAAGACGTACTTTTTTGGTTTTCAAGCTGATTTCAACCTTGGATACGGATTCCATTTTTCCAAATTTACGTTCCAGACTGTCAACACAAAATGCACAAGTCATTCCATGCACATCAATTTCGACCGTTCTTGCGTTGGCAACTTGCGCTATCAACGCCGCGAAAAATAAAATACTGACTAAAAGGGTTGGTTTCATTTTATGATCTCCTCAAAAATTAAAAAATTGCCGTAATGGTAGTAACAACACACTAAAGAAGAATCCTATACTCCAAATAGTGACGCTGAGCCAAAATATCCGCTGGTTCCAGCGTTTGGCAGTTTGACAATGCACAGCTAATTTAGGATCTGTTGGACAGCTCTGATTCGGTCGCCATATCACCCAAGCCAGAAATAAAAGTAGCAATGCAGACAAACTCAATGCCCATATTTTATGTTCTGCAAAGAACATCAACCCAGGTATGTTGTAGCTCAAGCTTGCTACAACCGCACCAAACCCCAACGAGACCAACAAAATAGGTAAAGCACAACACAGCAACGTCCCGCTGGTTATAAATAACGTCAACCAGCGTAGATAAGATTTATCCACTGCCACAACCTCCCTCTGTTTTATCCGTCTTTTCTAACTGGATCGGTGGACAAGGGACAGAGCCATAAGAACAGAGCACACAGCAATCCCCTTGCTTTGGCTTCAGTAATGCATGGCAATCTGAACATTCATAAAACCATTGACAGGCATCTGTCGGCATTTTGAGTATTTTCTTATACCCGCATTCTGGACAGGTGAGTTCTGAGTTACCAATTATTTTTTGCATCAATTTTACTCTCACAATAGATATGCATGGTATTGTACTACCTATAGTAACTACAGGTTCAAGCAGTTTTTTAAAATGAATTCAACACAATTTACGATAGGGCAACTCGCCAAACGTGCAAAATGCAAGGTAGAAACCGTACATTATTATGAAAAATCAGGGCTGATGCTCGAACCGCCACGGACTGAGGGAGGTCATAGGATTTATGCGTTATCGCATATTAAGCGGCTTAACTTTATTCGCCGCTGTCGTGAACTCGGATTTAGCATTAAGCAAGTCACTGAATTGCTCAAGTTTATTGATGAGCCAAACCATTACTGTGGAGAAGTGAAAGCGATGGCGATGCTTCAAACAAGAGAAGTGCAGCAGAAAATTGATGATCTGCAACGACTAAAAATAGCACTCAATGATATGGTGAGTAAATGCAAAGGAGCTGGCTATTC
>QIJM01000216.1 GCA_003232445.1 Paraglaciecola arctica | reverse complement strand
GACAACCCTTAAGCCTGATGGCTCTCCACGAATGTTATGTTTTTTAGCCAAATTAATTAGTCGGCCCTGATTAATTAAGCAATCGCTTTGCGTTCTTCTATACCCTACAACAATGATAAATAAGCATATAAATAAATAATATTAAACAATTTTGACAAGGAAAACTATAGACAATCATTAGCGCTGTGTTTTTTTAATCCATTCTATAAATCCTGGTGTTTCGACTAAATAATCACCGTGCAGATTTTTTGTAATTACATTCATTTTTTCCAATCGTTTAATTCTTGATTGTATTTTTCCCCGCGTGATAGTTTCACCGAGCTTTGATGCCATTTTTTCCATGTAGTCCTGAGAATAAATCGCATGATTACCTAAAATACGTTTAATTAATTCTAAATCAATGTCGTTCAATTTTTCAAAAAGTGCTTTATATTCATTATCATTTCCAATAAGATCGATGACATTTTTATAGGCGAGATTAATATCGATTTCTTCGTGCAAGGCCATAATTCGGACTAGAGTTCTAAAATAATCAGGGTTGTAGTCAAATTTTTTAAAAATTCGATTCGCTTTTTTAATATCCAATACTTTACCAGTTACTTTCTTGAATACCCCTCCAATATGCTCGACAAATTCACTGCCCATTACCGGGAAATTATCCATATCTGCAAAACGATACAGCGGCGATTTTGAATCACTAAATAATTTACGTAACCCTGTCCGCGATGATCCTGTGAGCACAGCAAATAAACGATGTCTATTCTCATCAATAATGGTTCGAAGATTATAAGTCAAGGGATCGAATTTTTTGGAAATAGAAAGATGCTGAACCTCGTCAATGATTAATAATATGGGTGTATTCTCGGTCTGCTTAATCAATTCTCTTATTAATTTTGAAATGTAAGTGAGTTGATTGCTGGGTGCCTTAATCGCTTCAAATGAAGAAACAACGGGCTCTAAACTAGTGGAAAATTCTGCACCAAATTCGGTGCTTATTTTTAACTTATTAATAATACCTTTTAATGTTTTCTTAACAAGTTTGATTCCTTTATTTGTAATGCTGTCCAGTGTTACGGTTAAACTTTCGATAATGACCTCATGCGGGGCTTCTTTATTTTTCCACAAATTTATATATATTGGCAAATAATTATACTCAGTTGCTACCGGCATTAAATCATAAATAAGAAATTCTGTTTTCCCCATTTTTCGTGGAGCATACAGCACGATGCGAGTAGCAACGCCCAGCTCAAAACTCTTAAAGTAGTGGTTTGATAAATCTGTACGTGGGAAGTGCCATTGATCTACATTCACAGGAATATCCAAAATATCGCAAAAGGAAATTCATTATAGTAATAATGAATTCACTATATAAGTAGTGATTTCATTATAATTTAATATTTCAGATGAAAGGAAGATCCACAAAGCACTTTATATCGGCCGGCTGGCCGTGTGAATGCTTTAAAAAAATACGTTTCTGATAAGGGTCACGGTAGGAATACCAGTTCACCCAGCACCTCCGTGCAGATCCGTACGTGGCACCCTTTCCAAATTGCGTGAATTACAGAATAACTATCGAAAACCCGCTTCAAGACCCGCTTCAAGCGTTGTGCCCACGTTATTGCCATGGATGGCATGTATGCCGGTTTTGCAGGAGCAAAAACCGGTCATGGCCACCCGAGGGGTGGCCGGCATCGGATCTTTCGGCTCATCCAGCACTTTAACCTTAACCTTTTTGCCACGCTTGGCGGGTGTCACAAATGCACGATGTTTGCTGTTGGGAGCAAAAACACCCTGGAAACGGGTAAGGTTCACTCTGGGTTTGGGCACCAGGGCCGGCAAGCCTGGCAATGAAGTCCAAAGGCTCGAAGAAAACATGCGTAGTACCATCGCGCCAGGGCGTTTTCAACTCATAGCGCACTTTTCCATTGGACGTTAGTGACAGTCGCTTTTCCGATATCGCTGGCCTGGTGATATAACGACACAAGCGTTCCAGCTTCTCTCGTTGGTGGGCTTTAGTAGCGACACCGGCATGCAGTGAAAACCCGGACACGTTACCCACTGTATCGGCTAACCGCTCGTCTGAATCGCAGGCCGGCAAGGTTTGCAGGGTAAATACTTTGCGGCCTTGTTGTGACCCCATGGCAATGCGGTAGGTAATGGAATGCCCCAGCAGTTGATCCATTGGCCCCTCTTCCTCAGTATCTAAGGCAAGATAGCTATTCTCGGCATCGCGTTCCAATAATCCTTTTTTTTCCAAAAAACGGCCAATGCGTTGCGCAAGGGTATGGGTCAGTTGG
>QIJM01000407.1 GCA_003232445.1 Paraglaciecola arctica | reverse complement strand
TTTTGCAGTACTTTACGCAACGTTTGTTACACTGATATTGGTACCTTGTTTGTATATGATACTAGAAGATCTTAAAGCGGGATTCGTATGGTTTTTTAGATTGCTCGGAAAACTGTACAGTAGATACATCACCGTCAGAAGCTTAGGCCTTCTAACACGTCAAAAATAGCCAATTAAGGCGCTAACTTGAAGACGGTACTTTTATCTCTGAATGTTCTGCCATTATTGAATATATAGTTCACAGTGCCAACCTGCCATGGGGAGATATCCCCATGGCAGGTGTCGCAAGAAGAGCATTAAACAGATGTGGCTAGTGCAAAAAATTGGGTGAAAATCGACCATTTGGCGAATGTGGAGTGGCAGATACAAAGGGTAGTAGAAACTATTCTATAACTTATTACCTTATTCACAGTCTTCACCCAAGTCATTAATGGGCTTGCAGTAATTTATTCACCGCATTCTTTGGTGTTTTAGCGAGTTTTTGAATTAATGTAAACAGTACGTCTTCTGCCGTTATTATTTGGGAAATATCGTCTAGCATGGTCATCCACAATTTCGCGGTCATTTCTGAGTCGAATAAGGCTCTATGAAAGCCGCCCTCTGACGGAATGTTTTTATAGGCTATTAACGAACCTAATTTATGATTAGGCGCTTGTTGATATAAACGCCTTGCGACGAGTAGAGAGCAAGCAAAATTACCATTATACGATCTAGCAATCCGGCGTAATTCCGCATCCAAAAAACGTTTGTCAAATGACGCATTATGGGCAACAAGGTTACTGTCACCGATAAAGTTGGCAAACTCATTCATAACATCATCACAGGGAGCGGCTTGGCTTAACATACGGTTAGTGATACCGGTGTAGTCTTCAATAAAAGTACTGATACGTTTTCCTGGATTCATTAATGCTTGAAAACGATCAACTACCTGCCCTTTTTCAAGACGAACAGCACCTATTTCGATGGCTCTATCTCCCAAGTCAGGTGAAAGTCCAGTCGTTTCAAAATCCAGTACGATAAGGGAGTCGGCGCAGGTTTGCGTCATGATCAAATTACCTGTGTGGTGTCAACAGGGCATTTTAACAAACAATGACGGCACATCAAGTGTGCCCGTTAGTCTAAACTGAGTTCACCATTACTATGTTGCTAAATTGATCCATGCTATGTTTCTAAAAATGTGGGTGGCTTGGTAAAGTTGCGTCTAACTTTATGCATTTTAGGTGACAGCGGTAAGGAACTTCTTCAAAATAACAACTTCATTCATGGTATTGGTCTTTAGTGATTTTTGGAGATTGATCTGATCACCAAATACTGTGAATGTTCCAAATTATTTCAATTTTTTTAACTGCTTATTTCGTGGGGATACCTCAGGGTCAGAGACGTGATTTACGATTACCATTGATTAGAACTTACCAAGCTATTCTGTCCCGTTAAACAAAGATCGAACAGCTCTAACTTTGCTGACTGTCTAGCGTTTTGTTCTATTCGATTAAACTCCCATCCGGCATAAATCACGCCATTAATTAAATGTACGACCCATTTGGAGGGGAGTTTTATGCCCTCTTTTTGTGCCAGTTCAACAAGGCCTATCATTTCAGATTCTTGCTTAGAGCATCGCTCTTTAATCTTTTCTGAAGGATGGCTTTGAGGATCAAATTGATACATGAATTTGTATTCATTTTCGAGATTAAACATCGTTTCGAAAAAAAGTTCGAAGAAATGTTTTGTGCTTAAAGCCTTAGATCCTAATTTTAAAACTTCGTTATCTATTTGATCTAAACAATGAAGAATTAATGCTTCAACTAATAATTCTCTTGTTGAATACATACGATAAAGTGTTGCTCTTCCAACCCCTGCCAGTCTCGAAATCTCTGTGAATGGGGTATCTGGATTTACAGTAAGTGCAGTGAGAGCTGCACCTAATATGGCATCATTTGATTTTTCTAGCCTCGCGTCGTTGAACTTCACTCTTTAAACCTTTCTTTTATTAAAAGTAAACCATTCGGGTTGCTCTAAATACATTTACCGTGTGAGACACGGTTGTATCATAAATTAGAATGAAATATGATACACCTATGTTTCATATTTATCAGTATCTTTAGTCAAAAAAATTGATATTGAAATGTTAGTTTTCAAAGGTGTTTTTATGAAAGAAAAACTTATGGGGTTAGATCTTGCTAGAGCTTTAGCTATTTTCGGCATGGTCATTGTTAATTTTAAAATTGCGATGAACGCAGAAACAGGTAATGCCTACTTGATGTGGTTCTCTGCACTGTTTGAAGGGAGGGCATCTTCTCTATTTGTCATTCTGGCAGGGATCGGTGTGACATTTTTAACCAGAAAAGCCCGACAACTTGCAGATTGTTCTATTGTACATAAGACTAGGTTGTTGGTAATAAAAAGGGCACTTTTACTCATGATAATCGGGTTATTGTATACACCGATATGGGAGGCGGACATATTACATTTTTATGGTTTTTATTTTTTGATTGCCGCTGCCGTGTTTATGGCTAGTGATAGGGTTTTGCTGCTTATATCTGTCGTGATCACATTGTCTTTCCCTGTATTGCTGTTGTTCTTCAATTACGATCAAAACTGGGATTGGTCTACCTTAACCTACCAGAATCTATGGTCTCTCGACGGAATGGTTAGGCACATCCTTTTTAATGGTTTTCATCCTGTTTTTCCTTGGGCTGCCTTCCTAGTATTCGGGATGTGGCTTGGGAGATTCGATCTATCTAAAACAGCTATCAGAAGTCGGATATTGACTTGGTCTATTATAATTTTTATGGCTACTGAGTTTTTATTCTATTTGCTTCGGGTTTATATCGGAGATGGCTTAGAGTTTGGGTTGTCGCAGACAGAAGTTTTGTCGCTTTTTTCCACGTCTATGATACCCCCTTTACCGCAGTATATTATTTCTTCGGGTAGCTCTGCTTGTATAGTTCTGATTGTTTGTTTCTATTTTTCAGATAAGTTTCATGGAAGTAAAATGATCACCTGGTTATGCAAAACGGGGCAGTTGTCATTAACGCTTTATGTTGCACATGTGATTTTAGGGATGGGTGTTCTAGATGCTATTAATAGATTGAACAACCAGACAATCAGTTTTTCTTTACTCAGTTCTTTGATCTTCTGTATTTGTGGGGTGGTATTTAGTCATTTTTGGCTTAAGCATTTTAAAGTTGGCCCGCTAGAATGGTTGTTTCGTCACTGATA
>QIJM01000120.1 GCA_003232445.1 Paraglaciecola arctica | reverse complement strand
AATAGTCGATGCAGAGCCGCAGAAGTGTTAATTGACGATAACAATATGCATTTAGTCAGAGAGCGTGAAAAAATAGCACAATTATTTGCAAGTGAGCACTTACCAATATAAATATTGTTTTATTGGCTTCAGGATTAATTTAATGAATATTGCGATTATTTAGCCTGTATCTAGTTAAAGACATAGTCAGTCTTTCGCTGAAATGATATAACTATTTGCAGAATATTTAACACGCACAAAGCAGCGCGTGTTGACAACAATTTTAGCTAAGTAGTCGCAATGCAAATCCAGTTTTCAAAGATGCATGGTCTGGGAAATGATTTTGTTGTTATTGATAACGTAACGCAAAACGTATTTTTTTCTAAAGAGAAGATCCAACAGCTCTCAGACAGAAATTTTGGTATAGGATTCGATCAACTCTTGATGGTTGAGCCTCCTTACGATCCCGACCAAGATTTTCATTACCGGATATTTAACGCTGATGGCTCTGAGGTATCTCAGTGTGGTAATGGCGCTCGCTGTTTTGCTCGCTTTGTGAAAATGAAAGGCCTAACCAACCGCAATAAAATTGTGGTCAGTACTAAAGCCGGTCGTATGGTTCTCTACCTTGAGAAAGATGGGCAAGTTACAGTGAATATGGGTGTGCCTGAATTTGAGCCAAACTTGGTGCCGATAAAAGCCAATAAGCGCGAAAAAATTTACATATTAAGAGCACAGGAACAAACATTTTTTTGTGGTGCTGTATCTATGGGTAATCCACATTGTGTGTTGTTGGTGGACGATGTGCAAACCGCAGATGTTGAAACAATGGGTCCTTTGCTTGAAAAACACGAACGTTTTAGCGAAGGTGCAAACGTTGGTTTTATGCAGATTATTAATCACAGCCATATTAAACTGCGTGTTTTTGAAAGAGGTGTAGGTGAAACCTTATCTTGTGGCAGCGGAGCATGTGCAGCAGTGGCTGTAGGCCAATTACAAAATAGATTAAGTAAAGATATAAGAGTTGATTTGCTCGGTGGCAGTTTAAAAATACGTTGGCAAGGCAATGACAATGTATTAAAAATGACAGGCACCGCTGAGCATATTTTTGATGGATATATAAACCTATGAGTAAAGAGTCGCAAAAATAAAATGGATACAACGACTGCATATGAATCTGAAAACCTAATTGACGCTGAGCAAGTAGCTACTTATCTACTTGAAAATCCTGAATTTTTTACTCAGTTTCCACAAATAATTGAAAAAATCAGCATCCCTCATACACATAAAGGCAGCGTATCTTTGGTGGAGCTGCAAAGTGATCAGCTGCGCAAAAAAGTCAGAAGCCTGAGCCATAAGCTGAATCAATTAATTTCTATTGCCAAACAAAATGAAGCCATTTATCGCATCTATGCAGATTTGAATTTACGCATTCTAAAGTCGACCAATCTTGATGATCTCAAATTTATTTTGGAAGAAGTCATTCAAGAAAACCTACAATTGTCATCTGTAACCCTAAAACCTTTCAGAGGTGCTCATGCTTTACCTGAGATCCAGCGACGCCTGTTTATCGAAAAACGTTTTAAAAGACATAAGTTTTTCTTTGGCCGTTTAAGTGATCATGAACGTAAGTTATTGTTTGCTGATCAGGAAGCTAACTCAGTTGCTTTATTACTTATTGG
>QIJM01000016.1 GCA_003232445.1 Paraglaciecola arctica | reverse complement strand
GAAAGGGAGCGGCCATTCCTTCAGGACTACGCCTCGATTGAAAGTCGCTGGTGCTCTCTGAGTGGCTAATTGTTAGGATGGATTGGTATTATATCAATCTTTCCCTGCAGTTTGTTGCTGATAAATAATGGCGCGACAGAGTCGGCGGAAATCTCGCTCGGTGACTTGGTCTTTATATATTAAACACCATTTTGAATGACGAGCATTAACAGGAGAACTCAAATGAATAAATAACAGAAGGCTAGTGGTTCTAGATTTTTCGGTAATTTTCCAGCTTATTTGCCCATCTACATTTGTTTCCAACCATTCCCCACGCTGGGAAAAAATGACTGGAGCCTGCGTTTGACGCCTACTATGCAAGACGGCTCTGAAGACAAAAAAAGTCATGGTGGACAAAACCAGTGTTTGCAGTAAAAACTGGTATCTCATGCTCTCAGACTGCCAATTTAAGACTGACAACACTAAAGCCACATAAGTCAGCAACTGTAAAATCAGCTGTAATCGAGACGATTTAAACTCAACTCTATACTTTGACACGACTTAAAATATGTTCAATCATTTGACTAAATTCTTGGTCTTCACAAGCTTGATGCCCCATAAACCAAGCGTACAAGTCAGGATCATCACTGGTTAACAAACGTTCAAACACTTCTTGCTGCTGTTCGGATAACTCGTTAAAGCCGTTTTCTGCAAAAGGCATAAAGAGTACATCAAGCTCCAACATTCCACGGCGACATGCCCATTTCAATCGACCATATCGTTTCTTATCAAACATTTATAACCTCTTACCCTAGAATATTTCCAGCTTTAATCTAGTAACCAACTTTTTTCAAGTTGCAATAATAACAGTAATAACCGGTTGTTTTCAGATCTTTCCTTGCTAAATCAAACTCGTACCCCATATTAATTGCTAGCGCTGATTAGCAAAAGAGCACAAAAGCATGTCACAACTACCCGTAGATCATTCTCAAACAAAGCAGTATGCCAATAGTCTTAAGAATAGCGGCATCATCCAGCTCACTGGTGAAGAAAAAGTCAACTACTTACAGGGGCAAATAACGGCTGATATCAATCAACTGACAGACAACAATGCTCTTTTGGCCTGTCATTGTGACTTCAAAGGCAAAGTATGGAGTGTCTTCTACACCTTCGCTTGGCAGGATTCTATTTTATTAATTACCCATAATTCCGTGTTAGATAAATCCCTATCCGAATTAAATAAATATGGGGTATTTGCCAAAGTTGAGATCAGCAACCAAAGCGATAAATGGCAAATAACAGGTGGCTCTGGCGCTTTATTTGAAAAGGCGACCACTGAACTGTTTGACGAATTGCCCTCTGGTAATAGAAAAGTGATATCAAACGCTTATGGTCTGGTCATGTCAATTAACCAGCCAGAGCAACGTTACCTAATTTTACAACCCCGTGATACAGAAAAACAGTTGACCTTTGACGTAGTGGAAGATGGTGATCTATGGGAAATAGCTGACATAAAAGCTGGGCTAGGTGATATCCGTGAAGCAACAATAAACGAATATGTACCACAAATGCTGAATCTACAGGCTTTGAATGCCATCGATTTTGAAAAAGGCTGTTACATGGGGCAAGAGGTCATAGCAAGAACAAAATACTTAGGTCGTAATAAACGCGCCGGCTTTGTTTTAAAAACGGAGT
>QIJM01000204.1 GCA_003232445.1 Paraglaciecola arctica | reverse complement strand
ATTAAACAATTGTGTCAGCAATTGATTAATCGCTTGAAAGATAGCCATCTGTCTAACTTAAACGTAAGAGTTTATGGTGATGACCCGCATGTATTAGCCGATGAACATTTTATCGAAAGAGCCATTGAAAACTTAGTCTTAAACGGCAAACGTTATGCTAATGAGGTGCTAGAAATACATGTGATCAAACAAAAAAACGTTATTCAGATATGCATAGAAGACGACGGGGTAGGCGTTTCTCACGCAATGCGTAAAAAGATATTTTCACCTTTTTTTCGTCCCGATGAAAGCCGAGATAGACAAAAAGGTGGAGCAGGTCTTGGTTTAGCTATCGTAAAAAGAATTGTCGATTGGCATCAAGGAGATTGTTATGTAACCGATGGGAAGTTGGGTGGAGCGAAGTTTATAATCAACTTGCCCAACCCTTTTTAGCTAAACTTATTGAGAATGCCCTTGCGGCTGATTTCGCCACAGACGTAGCGTAAATTGGTTCCATATATATAGGGATTTTTATCCCCCGCACGGCAATAATATAGATTAAAATTGTGGAGTTCAGTTTTTGTGCTGGTGATCCTATGTAAATATTCTGTTTGCGACTCGGTTAAATCTTGCACTTGCGCCGAAATCCCATTTCTAAACTTGGCCAGCTGTTGATTATCTATGGTCATCGATATGCCATAGATCCACTGTGACGTGGTCATTTGCATGTCCGACAACCAAAATTGCACAAACGCACTGCGCAAAATCATTATCAATGCCAAAATTTCAAATGTAACTACAACAAAACGTAACATACAGTGTGACTCTAAAACCATTTCGACAATTATCAGAGTGGACATGCTACGTGAGAACAAGGCAGTAAAACATAGTCAATAGTTATGTCTTCTGATAACCACGAATAATATTCTGTGCTCATATATCACCCAAAAAAGCCTAACCGAGATCAAGCAGGCTGATATACTTATTATGTTATTAGAGTCTGTTGAACTCTCAGCTCTTGCCTTTTTTGATATACCAAGGACATCTAATGAGTGAGCGAATTCCCGTTAAAAACATCTCACCCGTAAAAGTACACCGCCCAGACAAAAACAAACATAATGATACCTATACTCCTCGCAGCAGAATATACGTGCGAGCTGTTACTGGCATGATGGAAAATATTCGTCGATTTTTTGGACTGTTTTTTTTGGGTGGTTTTGCTCTGTTACCTTGGCTGCAATTTAATGGCAATCAAGCCGTCTTATTTGATATCGGTGCACAGCGTTTTAATATATTTGGCTTAACACTATGGCCACAAGATTTGACGTTATTAGCATGGATTTTGATAGTGGCCGCCTTTGTGCTATTTCTTGTGACCACTTTTGCGGGTCGTGTTTGGTGTGGTTTTATGTGCCCACAAACTACTTGGACCTTTATTTATATCTGGTTTGAGGAAAGAATTGAAGGTAGCCGCAATAAACGAATGAAACTAGATCAAAGAAAAATGGACTTTGACAAATTGTGGCGCAAAACTCTCAAGCATTTTGCTTGGGTCGGGGTTGCCTTACTCACCTCTTTAACCTTTGTTGGTTACTTCACTCCAATCGACTATTTATTTATAGACTTTTTCACCTTTTCAAGCAGCTTTTGGATAGTCTTCTGGGTACTGTTTTTTACCATTTGTACTTATGGTAATGCAGG
>QIJM01000288.1 GCA_003232445.1 Paraglaciecola arctica | reverse complement strand
TTTTATTAGCCACTGTGCCACCAGCTTTAGCGTTATCCATAGCTTCTTGCTGATCTTCGGCGCACCAAACTGATACCATATCTGTGTACGAGCGGCTATTGATACCACCACGAGGGAAAGCGAGATAACGCACAGTAATGCCCAGATCATTGTATTGATCCATTTCGTTATGCAACTTACGGCAATAACCACAGGTGATATCAGTAAAGATATTGACCACAAATTTTTCGTTATCTGCCTTATATTCGATAACAGCTTCATTGAATTCCGCTAAACCGTCTAAACGCACACTACCAAGAGCCTCTTCTGTAATATTGCGCATACCTTCATCAATATTATAAATACTTGCTCTAAATAAATACTTGCCATCTTGGCTAGTATAAAACAATCCTTTCTCTGTCATCACTTGCAATAAACCGGGTACTGGCGCATCACCAATCGAATTTATGTACATACCAAGATCGGTTTGCAGTTTGGCTTTCACTTGGTCATAGTTTGTTGTTTCGCTCGCAGCAGACAGATTAAAACTAAGGGTTAGCATTAATCCGCTAAAGACAGCGTTGATTTTTGTCCACTTTTTCATAGTATTTCCAAATAATTACATCAGTAATATGACCCTTAATAAGGGAGATAATTTCAAATAGATAATGGGGGTAGTTTAACTGAACCCAAGATGTAAACCAACGGCATTTAAGTAAGTATACCCAAACCACCTCAAAATGACGGTTCCAGCGGGAGTTTAAAGCGGTTTATTGCTCATCATCCCCTTGGATGATGCTCTGCCATTAGCTTCTGTAATCGAACCGTCACCATAAATCTACATAGCACTATCTTCGCCGCACTGCCAACACAGCTCAAAACTAGCGCCATTTTGTTCATGACACTTGCTGCATACCCAAGCAGATGAGTCTACTGATTGATGTTGAAAGTCTGCTACAAACTGTTGTGCCTTGGGCAACCATTCAGGATCGCTAATCCAGACTTCAGGTAATACGTCCATAGGCGATAGCTCGCCCATGGCACCTATAGCAAATTCATTTTTCACAAAACAGGGAATACCTTTTTCATCAAGCAGTTGTTTGATTTGAAAGACCATAAAGCGATCATGATGACTGTATACTTTATTCAAGACTGTCCCTAGTCCATATCAATAGAAACATTAGACAGCGAACCAAGTTGATTGCCTTCATCCGAGTCTAGTTTAATCATCAAACGTAAATCGTTTGGTGAGTCGGCATGGTGGATAGCATGATCTAAGGTGATCTTGCCAGCTTTATACAAGTCATATAAGGCCATATCAAAACTCTGCATGCCTATTTCTTTGCCTTTTTTCATCGCCTCTTTTAATCCACCAATTTCGTTACGCTGAATAAGGTCGGTAACCAGCGGTGAGTTAAGCAGTATTTCGATTGCTGCCACTCGGCCTGTGCCATCTGGCGTGGGTACTAATTGCTGAGCAATAATAGCGCGCATATTCAAACTTAAATCAAAACGTAACTTTTCATGTTGATCCGATGGTGCCAAATGCATAATACGTTCGATCGCTTGGTTGGCATTGTTGGCATGCAATGTAGCCACACATAAATGCCCAGTATCAGCAAAAGACATGGCGTATTCCATGGTTTCCATCGAGCGAATTTCCCCAATTAAAATCACATCCGGCGCTTGGCGTAATGAACTTT
>QIJM01000034.1 GCA_003232445.1 Paraglaciecola arctica | reverse complement strand
TACTGCAATAGACACCAGAACCTAATAAATGAGCCTGGATCAGATCAATTTTTTCCCTTCGAACGATCTTCACCAACTCAAGCAGGTAGCGGAAATTAAACGACCCCTTCGCATCAACAACATAAGGTTCAAATCCTCGACGACGCAACTCATCATAAACCCAGCCAGGCCCGCGTATTACCACTATTGACTCGTATCTCTCTGATTGCAACCGGCTCAACAACTCAATGAATACAGTTTCCGCTCCCCCCGGCCCAGTTGTATCAATCACATGAAGAATTCTTTTCATATTAGCCCCGAAATTCTTGCTTTAAATGAAACCGGGTCATGTGAAACATCATCATGTAACAGTATGCGATTCAAAAGTAGAAGGTCTGATTTGGTACTATTCCACCCCTTTCTGGTAGTACATGAATATTGAAATCCTCGTTTTACTACGCCAGCGGCCTTATTGTCAAAAGAGCCGTTAGGGTAACAAAAACCACTGACAGTTATATCTAGAAGTCCCTCAAGATCGCTTTTACTTCCCAAAATCTCATCCTCTAATAATGCATAATCGCTAATCTTATCGAGCCTAAAGTGCCTTTTTGTATGCGCTCCAAACGAAATGAAACCAGATGCCTTCATTTCCAATAACTGCGCCTTATTCATAATATGAGCTAAATGTGGGATTTTACATTCCACATCTGCAAATACAGTCAAACTTTTATATATTTCATCATCTGATTTCTCTTTTAAGCGCAATATAAGTGCATTTACACCAGCCTCGTCAAATGAGCGACTGTTATTAACATCAAACTGATATTGCTCAAACCATTTAAGTGCTTCTTTTCCCAAGCCTGCCCTTTTCTCGCCCTTGATATAAGAGAGAATACCTGAAATACGTTCAGGCCAAAATTGACTGTCTGTTCCTATCATTGATGAGACTAAAAATATTGTAGCGGGTACCTTTTCTCGCTTAAGCACAGGGTAAGCATATTCATAATTATCGACCCAACCATCATCAAATGTGAGTGCAACCGCCTTATTTGGAACTGGGAGTCGATTCGTCACCCTGGACACCCAGTCATTCAAATCAACAAAATCAAAATGCTGCCGTAAAATTTTTATATGCATTTCAAGTGTTGCAGGCTGAACGCGCATACCAGGCTCCATGGACTGAAATTCAGGATGATTTAACGGTATGATCCTATGGTAACCAAGGATCAATAATTCTGGATCACTACTCCTACGCTCATGCCTTCCGAATTTAGCAGCAACATGCTCAAAAACTCTTTTAATTTTCCGTTTCAACATAAATTTAGATCTTATTTAAAATAATTACTCACGGCCAAAGCTAGCATTGTTCTTTTAATTAACGCCAACAAAACCCAACTACCGCACACACATCAAACGACTAACTAAAGAGAACCCCCTTCGACTTCAATAAGAAAACAATCTTATCTACACCTTCATCAATCGATAAACTATCAGTATTGATAATTAACTCTGCACTTAATGGCTCATCATAACCAGATGAAATACCAGTAAAATTAGCTATCTCACCCTTACGCGCACGCTTATACAAACCCTTAACATCTCGCTCCTCACAAGTCTCTAGCGAACACTGACAATACACCTCAATAAAGTCCCCCGGTGCAAATAGATTTCTAACACGATCACGGTCTTTCTTTATAGGCGATA
>QIJM01000421.1 GCA_003232445.1 Paraglaciecola arctica | reverse complement strand
GCCTTAGGCGCATATCCACCCGATACACTTGACCATCAGCAGTCATTTGATCTAAGGCAGTAATCAGTTTTTGTGCCAGTTTAGTAAAAAATTGTTGGTTTTCTATCGATTTTTTCCCACCTGTGGTGACACCCACAGAGGCATAGGTAAAAATTAAATCGATGTCTGAAGAAAAATTAAGTTCACCTCCACCCAATTTCCCCATGCCCAAAATCAACATAGGCTGTGGACCAAACTCACCCTCTGGCAAGCCAAATCTGGGCTGTAAAAATTGATATATCCAGCTGTTAGTTTGTATAATTAACTGATGTGCCAGTTCAGATACTTGTGCTAATGAATCCTCAATAGATTGCATGTTGAGCAAGTCGCGCCAAGCAATTCTGAGCATATGAAAATTTCTGAACTGCCTGATTTTTTGTTGTAAAACAGCTTCACTATCAATATCAGCCAATAGTTGGATAAGTTTGTTTTGGTAATCCACCTGCTCAGTAAAAAGCAATTTTTCGACCAGTAGCTCTACTAACCACGACGGATACTTTATACATTGCTCAAAGATAAAATCGCTCAGTGAAAAGGCCGTTTTGATCTGTTTTTCAAACGTTTCAAAATGAGCGGAAAATTGCGCATGGGATTGCAGTTCCTGCCACCGCTCGTTACCCAGTTCGATTAACTCCTTTGGAAGTGACACGGGTGGGCTATTTGTCATGCTTTTTATCCTCATCCAGCAGCATATTTGATATTGGTGCATCACAAAGGCCGTTGTTTACTAATTTTATTTTATTAGCTTTACTCAGTTTTTTAATCCAAATTTCGATTTTTAACGCCTCAGAATGATTGCCCATGATACACCACAACTTCAATACTAACGGACCTTTGCCTTTTAACGCTTTAGCACATTTAGGGCCACTCGATTGATGCTCATCAAAGCGTCGTTCAACGTTTGTGCAAATCCCAGTGTAATACTGCTCAAACCTATTTTCGATAATATATACATACCACTGCTTCACTCGGTAACCAATCCACAACTATTGACGATGTGTGCCTAAGTCTACTCGGTAATGGGTTTTAATTAGAATACATATTTGAGTGTACAAGTGTACGCTCAAATTATATGATGAAATCCTGTTTTTATAACGACCCAATTAATGGGTCACTCTAGCGCTATATATTTATTGATAGCGGGCACTTATGGTTTTGGCCATTGGTGGTTAGGTAGGCTTGACTGGGATGATAATAGTTTAGTCGATTGCATTGATAGGCACTAGGGTCTGTTAGATCGGTATAATACCAATCCATCCTATTCAAAGGTAAATGCCGTATTTGATTGCCATGCCTTAGGCAGATAGCTTAAGCTAGAGTCCAGACTTTCCTTTTCTTTTTTGCGGATCAATCGGTTCTTTATTATGTATGAAAATTATTATGGACTCACTTCTAAACCCTTCCAATTGACGCCCGATCCTAGCTTCTTTTTCGGCAGTAAATGGCATAAACGTGCCATGTCTTATTTGCAATATGGGTTATCTCAAGCTGAAGGTTTTATTGTTATCACAGGCGATGTTGGCACGGGTAAAACGACCATAGCGAACAGTTTATTAGATGACATGCAGGAAGATATCGTCGCCGCGCAAATAGTCTCGCCAAGATTGTCACCAGATGAATTGGTGAAAATGGTTGCCAGCAAATTCAACGTGCC
>QIJM01000292.1 GCA_003232445.1 Paraglaciecola arctica | reverse complement strand
GGGACACGACAGGACTCAAATTCTGCGCGAAATTCAAGATCACTTTCTGATAACTGATGGTTCACGGCAAATATTCTCCTGCCACCTAACGACCAAGCTGTGCGGCGTGAACGAAGCGCAGCGTAGTGAACGTCCGAACGAGCGCCTTGTTAGCTGTGACCATGCTAGGAATTTGCTCTACGCATTGGAGTGCTAAGGTCGTAATTACAGGCAGCTCTATCTTGATAAGTTAGATCGATTAGTAGTTTTAGTTTATCTGGAGAAGACGTTACTCTATCCCAGTTTGTAACAGATACTTTGGCGTCTGATTTGAGAAGGTTATCTATAATTCGCTGCGGCATATATGGATACCTTTCTTCATAATCTGCTCTAGTTGTTACTGATACCCAACTTGTATTATCAGAGTAAAGAGCCTCTTTTTCTTCATCACCATGCGCCGCCGTATATGTTGTGCATCCGGTGCTGGGTAATTGGATGACTAGGACGCCTGATTTTTTATTAACTTGCCCATCAAACATGCTTGAATAAACTTCCCAGTCAACATGCTTTCTATTTTTTGTTTCTGTGCCGACTAACAATATGGTGGCTGATGAGTCCCTTAGATACTCGTCTCTTATTTTTTGACGAATTGAGTCATCACTTAGGCTGTCATCAATATCGCCAGTATCTACAGAAGCATCAATGAAAATGTCATAGCCGTTGCTCTTATTCCATTCAATTAATGATTCTTTATATCCTTGGTCATTTGCATGATGGTAACTAATAAATACTTTGTGTTTTGGTATTGCCATATTATTCTTCCAATCCAGTTAAATCTTCAACACCTGACATTTCAGCGAGCATTTGTGTGTAGATACAAAGGACATTTTGAAGCTCTAACAACTCGTCTCGAAATGATTGACAGGTTTCTTCTTCCGAAAAACCTCCAGACACTGAAATTTTATGCCACTTAGCAGTAAATGGCCGAATCTTTTGATTTAGAATTACAATGGCGATTTTTGTGAATTCAATGCAATCTTTTCCATTATCTTTAATTATTTGCCTTGTTGTTGAGAATAATGAAAATACACTGGCAAGTGCTGTAGCCTCGTCGCCATGCTCTGTATCTAATCTTTGAGTAGTTATTCTTGTGAGCAGCTCAATATAAAGATCCCATGCCGCATTTTTATCTGGTTCTGATGGATTCCATTCCATTTCTAGAAATACAGCATTGATTTTCAGGGATGTCATGTCCCAGTTTTCTAGCCACTTTTTCCATTTCATATTGAGGTACCTTTTGTACAGCTAACGCCTTGCTCAGCGGCAATTCAAAGTGGCACGTTTTTGCGTAAGCAAAACAAGTGCCGCTTTGAATTGTCCGCTGGAACTACTTGTTAGATGTTTGTAGTTCAAATATTTCCCCGGTTCTTTCAATAGTGACTGACTCGGCTTCGAAGTCAGTTGACACACGATAATATTCCGCTTCAGTACTAGAAAAAGGATTTTCTCTCATTCCTCCCTCAAAGCATGGCGGTTCAGTAACAGATGGGCTACCTATATTTACCGCATATTCTTTTTCGATGAATTCTTCATCTACATATGGTGTCAATTCCATTCTAAAATAACTTATGCCTTCGATCCTGATTTTCACGTACTCGTAAGATATTCTTGGTACATATGAAAGAATATCGGTCATCGTGAAGCTGAATACATTG
>QIJM01000666.1 GCA_003232445.1 Paraglaciecola arctica | reverse complement strand
ATTAACCAATTCAAGATTAGCATTAGAGGGTTCAGCTGATACTATTTGCGGCTGAAATTGCTCTTGTAGCTGTTCTTGTTCTGGGGTCTTTTGGGGCACAACGGTCATTTTTTTTGTCATCACAGGAGGTAAAGGTTGAGTGTTCACAGAGGGCGTAACTTCGGTACTCTTGCTTCCATCAAACAGTTGACTTTTATCTGTTAAGGCATAAATGATGGCCGCAATAGCGAAGATTAGCAGTACTAAAACCAATATCTTTGATTGCTTTTTTTGCGGTGGGTGGTAATCAGCATTTATCTCATCAGTTTGAGACTGACGGGCTTCCAAATCTTGCAACATTTTGTTTACTACACTCATATAGCGAACTCCAACCAAGCAAAATAAGCAAAGCTAAAAGCTAACATAACAACTAAAACGCTGACAGATGATATAAGCAAAATATTATTAGCTTGGCTTGCGGCTTCGGTATCTTTTATTGCTAGTTTTACCTGTAACGGAGTGATTTTTTGCATGCCTTCGCCATAGGCTAACATCAAGGCTTTATGGCATAACACATTAACTATTCGAGGGGTGCCTTTGCTGGCTTTAAAAAGTAAAGAGCAACATTTTCGGTCGAACAAATCGCCACCACGATAACCCGCTACATTCATCCGATGTTTAACATATTGATAAACCTGATCGGCATCCATCAATTGCAGGGTATAAGAAAACGTCACTCGTTGTTTTAATTGTCTCAGTTCAGGCAAAGACAACTTATCGTTCAATTCTGGTTGGCCAAACAATACCACTTGCAACAATTTACGTGATTCGGTTTCGAGGTTGGTAATCAACCTAAGTGCTTCAATACTCTCTACTGGTAGTGCTTGTGCTTCATCAATAATGAGCACAACACCTTTATTTTCTTGATGAATGTGAATAAGACGTTGTTGGATACGCTGAGTAAACTCCTGCTGATCAGCATGGTCTGTTAATACCACATTTAACTCACTCGCTACCGCACGGCGCAGCTCAGTGGGGGTAAGATAAGGATTGGGAATATAAGCGGCGACAAAGTGGTCGGGTAATTCGTTTAACAACTTACGGCAAATCAGCGTTTTACCTGTACCTACTTCCCCAGTGACTTTAATAAAGCCCTCGCCAGTTTTGAGTGCAGTCAATAACACCTGAATCGCTTCTTTATGGCTGGGCAAGCCAAAAAAATAACTGGTGTTAGGTGTTAAAGTGAAGGGTAGTTCTTTAATACCGTAGTGGTATAGATACATGATTTAGTCCACGTGCAGCCAATCGGCCATTTGATCTCTGCTCCGTCTTAACTCCTGTTTCCAGGTGTCTTTACCCACCACAGTTGGCTTGATTAAAATCACCAGTTCTTTTTTGATTTCACTGTATTGTATATTTTTAAACAGATTGCCTAAAATCGGAATATCACCGAGTAGAGGTGTCTTTGATTCTGACTCTGAAATAATGGATTGCATTAACCCGCCAATCACTACTATCTCGCCAGATTTAGCCCGAATGACGGTATCAGATTCGCGAATATTACTTTGAGCAAGAGGCAGGATAAATTGTTCTTGGTTCAAGGTCACAATTTTTTCTTGCTCTTGTGTTTCAATCACCGAAGGATGTACATGCAATAAAACCATGCCATCTGCAGCAATTTGTGGTGTGACATCTAAAGCTATGCCTGAAAAGAA